>PXTV01000199.1 GCA_003022985.1 Bacteroidetes bacterium SW_11_45_7
ACCCCTATAGGTCGTGCCACTACAAGAACTGTCAACGCTATAGAAACAATAAATGATATCTTTTCTCAAGGTATTACTGCCATTATAGCTGATGTCCTAACAATCCTAACCGTGATGGCTGTCATGTTTTATACGGATTGGCAGCTTACGCTGGTTTGTCTTAGTGTGTTTCCTATCCTCATTTACGTTACCTATATCTTTAAGGAGCGCATCAAAGATGCGTTTCACAATGTGAGAGCACAGGTTTCCCGCCTTAATGCTTTCCTTCAGGAACACATAAGCGGGATGAAGATCGTCCAGATCTTTAATGCTGAGGATAAGGAAATGAACAAGTTTCAAAAGATCAATGATGATTACAAGCAAGCCAATATCCGAGCTATATGGTATTTTTCCATTTTCTTCCCTGTTGTTGAGGTCCTTAGTGCATCGGCAATGGGACTTGTTGTATGGTACGGGGCCAACAATGTGATCCAGTACCAAACAACACTCGGTGTGCTCATTGCTTTCATTATGTATTTACAGATGTTGTTCCGCCCCCTTCGTGCTTTGGCCGATAAGTTCAATATCCTGCAAATGGGTTTGGTAGCCTCGGAACGTGTATTTAATCTATTGGATAGAGATGACTATATTCCCAACCATGGAACGGTTAAACCATCCAGGCTTCGGGGCAGAATTGACTTCAACCAAGTCTGGTTTGCTTACAACAGCGATCAATATGTGTTGAAGGATATTTCTTTTACCATTCAGCCAGGGGAAACATTGGCTATTGTTGGGGCAACGGGTTCCGGGAAAACATCAATTATCAATATTCTCAATCGCTTTTACCCGATCAATAGCGGTAATATTAAGGTTGATGACATTGAATTATCCGATTACGAAATCAAAGCGTACAGGTCACAACTTGCAATCGTGCTCCAGGATGTGTTTCTTTTCTCCGGGTCTGTGATGGATAATATCACACTTTACAATGACAACATTTCAAGGGAGGAAGTTATTAAAGCCACGAAAATGATAGGGGCACACGATTTCATTATGAAATTGCCCGGTCAGTATGAATATAACGTTGGTGAGCGCGGCTCAACATTATCGCTGGGTCAGCGGCAGCTTATTTCTTTCATCAGGGCATTGGTATATAACCCGAGCATCCTGATCCTGGATGAGGCAACTTCATCAATTGATACAGAGTCGGAAATGATGATTCAACAAGCCATCGAAAAATTGGTGCAAGACCGAACTTCCATTGTTATTGCCCACCGCTTATCTACGATCCAGAATGCGGATAAAATCCTCGTCCTTGACCATGGCCAAATCATGGAAATGGGCTCCCATGATGAGCTACTAAAAAAAGGTGGCTACTACAAAGAACTTTACGAACAACAGTTCAAGAAAGAAGAACAAGTTGGTTAAGCAAATCAACCAACGTGTTGTGTTCCCTCATTATCATTCTTTCTCTAAAAGAATAATTCAAGAATATTTGTGTTGTCAATTCCTCGCAACTTTCACCGGGTGGGCAAAACTCAGTTTTGGCCCACTTCTTCTTGCACAAATTGCTTCACCCACTCGGTGGTAACTGATTTGGGGCGTTCAATCGGCATACCAAGGGCTCTGTCCCAACACAGGGAAGCGAGTACTCCCAACGAACGAGACACACCAAAGAGCACTGTGTAAAAATCGTATTGAATGATGCCGTAGTGCATGAGCAGCGAGCCCGAGTGAGCATCAACATTAGGCCAGGGATTGGTAACCTTGCCGGTTTCCTGGAGAATAGGCGGAACAATATCCTTCAAATCACGAACAATTTGAACAATGTCATCTTTTTCGATGTACTTATCAGCAAACTCTCGTTGAGCTGTATAACGAGGGTCGGTTTTGCGCAATACAGCGTGTCCAAAGCCGGGCACCAGTTGCCCGGAATCCAATGTTTTACGGACGTATTGCTCAATTTGTTCCTTAGAGGGTTTGCCGCCACCCAACTCATCGCGCAGTTTGTTGATCCACCTGATCACCTCTTGGTTAGCCAAACCATGAAGAGGGCCTGCAAGACCATTCACACCGGCTGAAAACCCTTGATAGGCGTCACTAAGAGCAGAACAGACCAAATGGGTGGTATGGGCTGACACATTGCCTCCCTCGTGGTCGGCATGGATGGTTGTATAAAGACGCATTAAGCGCTTGACATCATCGTTCTTAAAACCGAGCATATGAGCAAGGTTGGCTGACCAGTCGAGGTTCTTATCGGGCTCGATATGCTCATCGTGAAAATAGGTTCTGCGGAAGATGTATGCGGCTATCCGTGGCAGCTTGGCAATAAGATTCATCACATCTTCATTCTGCTCTGTCAGCCCATTCCTTACTGAGGTTTTTGACATCATCTTCCGTTGGCAATTCCCCGATTAACATGAGGTAAAAGATCCCTTCAGGCATGGGTTCTTCTCCCCCTTTTGGGGCTTTGGGAAGTTTTTCCTGTATTTGAGGAATGGAATAACCGCGGAAGCGAATACCTTCATAGGGGTCGAGTTGTGAAGTTTCTGTCACTAATGATTTGACACCTTTCATACCCCCAAAAAGCTGGTCAATAGTAACGTCACTAATCTTTTTATCACCGTGCTCTTTGCGGATGTTTTTCACCTCTTCTGCTAAGGGAAGCGCCTTATCGGCAAACTTTTCTTTCAATGTCTTCATAAAAATTCTGTACTGTGTTTTAAGATATGCGAATTGCCAATTTGAGACGCTAAAATAATGAAAATTAGAGGGTTTCTAAAAGCTCTGCTGACATTTCAACAAAGTGTATTCTATTATATTGATGATATGGTTAATTTTGATGGTGTTGAGTTATAAAATTCATAATCAGTAGATCACTGTTGGTCAGCAAATTACACCGTCAGCTCATTTGAAGGGGCCATTTCTCTTATCTTGCAAGGTCTATACAAACCTTCTTCAAGGAAACTTCGTATCTTGATCATCACATAAATCCATCCATTTGCTTTCTACCAAAGTATATGATTATATTGTGATCGGCTCGGGGTTTGGCGTCTCTGTATCGGCCATGCTCTTGGCGGAAAAAGGGTACAGCGTGTTGGTTATCGAAAAAGGGAAGCGGTATGACAACAAGGATTTTCCCAGGACCAACTGGCATTTGGGAAAGTTCCTCTGGGCGCCATTTGCCGGGTTATTTGGCATTATGAAACTCACGTTTTTCAGGGATGTGTTTGTCATGAGCGGTGTTGGCGTAGGCGGAGGGAGTTTGGTATATGCCAACACGCATATGGTGCCTCCGGATCGTTTTTTTGAGAACGGGCCATGGGCGAAGTTTGGCAATTGGAAGGATGCGTTAATGCCGTTCTATGATAAAGCGCGTTTCATGCTGGGCACCGAGCGCAATAAAACGTATGATCAAGAGGACCGCTTACTGAAAGAAGTGGCTGAGGATTTTGGCAAAGCGGAATCATTTGAAAGCGTTGATGTTGGTGTGTATTTCGGTGATCGCCATCATGAAACCGATCCTTACTTCAACGGCTTAGGGCCTGAGCGCCAGGGGTGTGTTGAGTGTGCCGGCTGCATGGTAGGGTGCCGCTACAATGCCAAAAATACACTCGACAAAAACTATCTCTATTTTGCTCAGGAATATGGAGCTGATGTAATTGCTGAAAGGGAGGTTAATAAGATCGAATACAAGGATGGGGAATACTATGTCCATACAAAGTCGAGCACTTCATGGTTGAGCAAAAAGCGAAAGATAGTGAGGGCGAAAGGGTTAGTTGTTGCGGGAGGGGTTTTGGGGACAATGGACCTT
>PXTV01000200.1:0-1858 GCA_003022985.1 Bacteroidetes bacterium SW_11_45_7
GCAGGCAGGAGGACCGTTAACGCCAGTATCTAAATTGATAGCTTCACTCCGGGGCCAGTCCCCATCAACTAGAGGTGGGGGAGGTGCTTTTGGTTCAATTACACGCATGATCATGGGCCTCACCTGAGGCGAAGTAAGGCAGGCCGCCAACGAGATAACTAAAGGCGATAGATACGCATTATTTTGGAGAATCCTTAAAAAAAGCATACAGAGTAAGGAGGTAATCTAAAATACCCACCTGAGGTAAATTTTAAGACTTTTTTTACAGCAGTTTTATAGCAGGTGTGTAACCTTGTCAGAATTGTTGACAGAAAACAATATGGAAGAGTTGAGCCAGGGGCTGATCAAGGATTTTACTCCTCATCCTTCTTGTCCTGTACATTCTTTGGCGTAGAGAGGCCAGTGGTTTCTTTGAGCGTTTCAATCCACCGGGGAGGTGAAGTGGGTTGTTTTTCAACTGGTGGAAGGCCCAAGACAAAACCATAAGCTCTTGTTGATGGAACAGCGTCTAAAACGACTTTTAAAATGGCTATAAAAGGAATAAAGATAATCATCCCGGCAGGCCCCCAGATCAACCCACCAATAATTAAGGCAAGAATAGCTGCAAGCGGGTTGATGCGAACTTTGGAGCCGACAACATAGGGTGTAATGACATTCCCTTCCAGCGTTTGAATACCCCAAAAGATAATAGCTACCATAATAGGATAAAACCACGATTCCATTGTGAGAGCACTGTATAGGATAGGTAACAATGATCCTATTAATACACCGATATAAGGGATAATATTGAGCACTCCGGCTAAAGTGCCAAAGAAAATAGCATGTTTCACACCGAGAACCATTAACCCAATACTATTTGCTACCGCAACGATAAAAATGACCATTAATAAACCGATTAGATAATTTTGAACAACCTTTTGAATTTGATGAACAACTTCTTCTACTTCTTCCTCTTCATTTCCTTTTAATATATAAAATAAAAATTGCAAATAAAAATCTCTGTAATAAAGTAAGAAGAAGATATAAATGGGAATAAGTGCTAATGCTGTAAAAGCTGTAGCAGTTGTAGAAAGGGTGGACCGAGTTTTCAAGTGTTTCGCGGAGTTGCTTAGTGAAAGAGGGCAGAGATGCTGTAAAACCAACAATCTGTGATGAAAAAAACCAAACGATAAATGATACAACAACACCCATTAAAAGAATGGAAATAAAGACGGATAAGCCACGTGGAATATTCCATCTTTCCAGAAAATTGCAAACAGGTAATAAGAGCAATGATATAAGCCCCGCAAAAGCAAGAGGAAGCAGTACGGACTGGGCGAACATCATGATCCACAGCACCATAATTATGACCAGGAGAGCAATAGTGAATTTAGCGTAGCCGGGTAGCTTAATTTCCATTTAGAGGTTGCTTCCTTTTCTCACCAAATGTAGAAAAAACTTTTAGAATATCACGGCTACGGGTTCCAACGGTTGTGGGTAAAAAAATGCGGCTAAAGCCGCTATGATGAATTGATTGTTACCCGTTGGCTGAAGCCAACGGCAATGAATATTGAAAAATCCGGGCATTAACAATTGCCGTCAGCTTTAGCTGACGGGTTCGAAAGCATATATGACAGTGGCTTTAGCCACATTGTTGGCAGGAACCTATAACCGTGATATTCTAAAAACTTTTTAAGTTATGCTCACTGAGCAAAATCTACGCATTTAATCAAGTAAAGCACCAACCGGCATCAGTACCATCAGTCTTGCTACAATTCTTATCATACAGGCCATTTTTCCAACCGGTAGGCGCTATCCCAGAACATCCATTCAAGCTTGGTTGAGTAGATAAATGCATCGATCATTTGTTGACGAGTAG
>PXTV01000200.1:1894-4211 GCA_003022985.1 Bacteroidetes bacterium SW_11_45_7
ATGCTTAAGGCTTTATCCACCAGCTTGCTGAATTCTTGGCCTGAGTAAGTGTCGATCCAGGCTTGATACGGATTATCGGTAACTGCATTGGCATAGATGTGATTGCCCACTTCCCGGTAGATCCAAAAACAGGGAAGTACAGCAGCAATCCCCACTTCATAATTCGCGTTAGAGCAAGTGGCAAGGAGAAAATTGGTGTAGGTGAAACAAGTAAGGGATTTCCTGCTTTCTTCTTCAATAGCGAATTGTTGAAAAAACTCCTGATGTAGGGCACGTTCTACACTGGCCGTTCCTTCAGCAAAGTGCGCAAAATCTTCCAATTCTTGTGATGAGCGAGCTTTGGCTGCCAAACGGGCAAGCGCTTTGCCAAAATCCTGCAGATAAAGAGCATCCTGTTGGATGTAGAACTGAAAACGTTCCTTTTGTAGAGTGCCTTGCTGTAATTCATTGATGAAATCATGGGCAAGAATACGATGATAAACATCCTCAATCGATGACCACAATTCTTCGGAAAAAGCCATAGGAATCCTTTTTCGAGTGTAATAAATCCATAATACATTGTGCAAGTGATCAAATTTTCGAGATTTTATGGAGATGAACCCCAATGATATGCTTCAAAATTTTTCGCACTTAAAACGGAACAGAATTGCTCGATAAGCTGATATAACAAGTATTTTGTCGCTTCCAACCACGAACATTTTATCCTACCTTTGTGTTGAATTTTAATAGAATTCAGGCAATCATGAAGAAAACGCATATCGTTGTCCTTGTCCTTGTTGCTGTTATCATCGGTACGATTGTAAGTATGACCAGCGATTACAGTACCTACGAAAACTTTGCGACAGCAGCCACCAAAAAAGGTGAAGAGCTGCATGTTGTGGGAAATTTGGCAGAGGATGACACCATGATCTATAATCCGAAAAAGAATCCTAATCGATTCAGTTTTTACATGATCGATAAACAGGGCAACAAAGAAAAGGTGGTTTACAATGGCGCAAAACCGCGCGATTTTGAGCGTTCCGAGCAGATTGTCCTGACTGGCGAAATGAAAGACGATTATTTCAGTGCTGATAAGATCCTGATGAAGTGCCCCTCAAAATATACAAAAGATACCGTGCGCGCCAAGAGTGGCACACAGGCCCAAGTATCAGACGTACAAACGAAAGGCAAGAGCTACGATTAGGGCATGATCGAACAAGTTCAGCACGCTGGTGAACATCTCCTTCCCGGGCACATAGGCCGCTTTTTTGTTGTGATCAGTTTCGTTGCTGCACTGCTTGCTACTGTCAGTTACTTTTCCGCCACCAGGGCCAAAGATGGGCTTATTCAATATTCATGGAACCGCATTGGCCGTTGGTCATTTCTCGTTCATGGCGTAGCTGTTGTGGGTATTGTTGTTGTTCTCTTCTATCTCATTGCCAATCATTTTTTCGAGTATCACTACGTATGGAAGCACTCCTCGAAAAGCCTGCCCTCGCAATATCTCTTATCCTGCTTTTGGGAAGGCCAAGAGGGGAGTTTCCTGCTTTGGACCTTCTGGCATATCGTGTTGGGGGGCATTCTTATCTTTACGGCCAAAAAGTGGGAAAATCCCGTCATGACGGTTATTGCTGCCACACAAGTGGTACTGGCATCCATGCTTTTGGGCATCCACGTACTGGAGTTTAAAATTGGCAGTAACCCGTTTGTCCTCATGCGGCAAGCCATGGATGCACCTATTTTTGCCCGTGACAACTATATGAATTTCATTTCGGATGGGACAGGTCTCAATCCGTTACTGCAAAACTATTGGATGACCATCCATCCGCCCACGTTGTTTCTGGGCTTTGCTGCCACTATTGTCCCCTTTGCCTTTGCATTTGCCGGCCTTTGGACGCAGGATTTTAAAGGATGGGTGAACCAGGCATTACCCTGGACGCTCTTTGCCGCGATGATACTCGGCACTGGCGTGTTAATGGGAGCGGCCTGGGCTTATGAAGCATTGAGCTTTGGCGGCTTTTGGGCCTGGGACCCTGTCGAGAATGCGTCCCTTGTTCCGCTTCTGACACTAATCGGAGGATTGCATACACTTGTTGTTTATCGTCATACAGGGCACGGTCTTAAGGCTACGAAGATCTTCTTCATTCTGACGTTCCTCCTGGTGCTTTATTCCACATTCTTAACACGAAGCGGGATTCTTGGTGATACATCAGTTCACTCCTTCACCGCAATGGGCATGGAAAAGCAACTGGTTGCCTTCATTTTTATCTTCCTAATCCCGTCTGTCTATTTACTAATAACAAGGTGGCAACGTATTCCTAGCCAAGAGAAAGAGGAG
>PXTV01000201.1 GCA_003022985.1 Bacteroidetes bacterium SW_11_45_7
GAAACCGCGGTAGAGGGTCCTGCCAAACCCTACGGGTTGACTAAGACCCGTAGGGTTGAAAACCGCCTCAGTTCTATTTGTCTCGCCTCAGGCGAGATGGGCTCAACCCGTCAGGTCTTTGATATACGCTATAGGTACGCATTTTTGTGATGGACTAATAATAAAAAACCCGCAGCCATAAATGGCCTCGGGTTTTGATAGAAAGAATGATACATCAACTACCTATTTACTCACTACAACCTTGGTACTGTGGGAGAAACCCTCCTCAGTTTGTACGGAAAGCAAGTACGTTCCTCCACTCACATCACTAAAATCCATTGTCACTTGTTGTTCACCACTTGCTTCATCTAATCTGACACGCTTAACAGTTTGTCCCAACAAGTCAATCACCTGTAAAGTTGCCTGGTCTACATCGCTGTCTAATTTGTATTCAAGTGTCCCTTGGTTCACAACCGGATTTGGGTAAAATGTAAAACTGTTAATTGGAGACTCATCTACCTTGTCATCTTCAACTCCAACCTCTCCTGGTTTTGGTATTGACAAATCGCAATCTCCTGGCCCATTATTTTTAGCAATACTAATACTACGGAAAATGCCACGCCCATGCGTACCCGCATAAATCACTTTACAAGGGGTTTCGCGTAGTGGTTTTTCACGTATAGTGAATGTGGGAACCCGGGGCATGCCCTCTATGCCGGACAAATTACTGGCTGAAGCTTGCGTATTCCAGGTAATGTTATTGGTGTTAAGGTTATTAGCATTCTTTGTATACCAAACACCCATTTCCGTACCAATAACAATATCACTCATTGTAGAGCTATTGTTGTTGTAAAACTCGATCAACGGATCATAAACCGGCATGGGGGGCAAATCACCTTGAATCGATTCAAAACCGGCAGCGGGACTGGTGACAGAAGCTGCATCATCGGCCTTATAGACATAATTATCGTTGCCGTAGTTACCTAACGTAACAACAATTTGATCTTTGTTGTATGGACTTACGTCAATACCTGTCACGTAACGCTGATTTCCCTCAAAGCTCGTATTATCAGTAATTCTGGTTCTGGTGATATCGTTACATCCTAAGGGAAGAGAGCAATCTTGCTGGCTAATGTTACAAGTATTATCGATCTTACGATAATTGGCATCTGCTAACCCATCAATGCGATAGATTGTACCGGCAGTATTGCCAGGAAAACCCTGATAGCCAGTTCCCACATAAAATGTACCGTCTTCTGAACTTGCGAGAGCCGAAACGTAGCCGGAAACGTTGATTTTGTACCACGATGGCTGAGCACCGACATTTAATGCATCATCGGTAAAATACACCCCGCTGCTTGCGCCTACCATTAAAATGCTAATATCGGGTGTATTCAATTGCCAATTGTAATAATAGTTATAAGTAGTTGAATCACCAGAGCTATTCCCTACTATTTTTAGGTACTTGTTGGCATCGTAAGGGAATGGATTCGATTGAAGATTATCCTGATGAAGGCCATTTGTACCAATATCCCTGGCTACTATGTAATATTCACCGCGGTCCAATGACCAATCCACATGAATAGTTGAAGCCGGTTTCGTATCAGCTTCAAAGGTATCCCGCTGCACTACTTTATTGGATTGCTTTTCCTTCAGCATCATAATAAATGACCCCTTTTCTTTGGGATATACAGTTACTGAATCCCAAAGAAGGGTTGTTGTTACTTCTATGAGAACTGAATCCTGCATCAGGCTGGTCACCTTACTTCCATTGCTACCGCTTTCCTCTTTACCTATTTCCTGCGGTGCTTCTTTTTCCCATAGGGAAATGGGTGCAATAAAGAGAGCATTGCCAAGTTCTCCGAGATTGACACATGCGTCAAAGAAACTTGTGTAGTTCTGCCCACCATCAGTCGAGCGTTCCATGCTGCCGTAAACGTATTCGGCAAAAGAAATCCTTGGATTGATGGCTGAAGCTGCCACATCACCTCCATCACCACTTTTCACTTCTTCTGAATTTTGGGGTGTATTTCCCTTGTAATTGATTTCGAGAGTTCCGTTATCCTGCGTACCGCCTAATAGTCTACCTGATTTTGTTCCGGTGGCTGCATAAAACTGCGTAACATTAAACCCTTGATTCCGCATCACAAACTCGGGATACTGATCACCAGCATTTTTAGTATAGAAAACGCCACCATCAGTTCCCACATACATCTTGTCAGGATTGTTTGGGTTGAATTGGATTTCATGCATATCTGCGTGGACATATTGTTTGTTTGTGGGACTGGAATTGGACCAAAACCCGGCCAGGCTCCAGCTGTTCGACTCCGAGTAATTGTATAGCTCCAATTGCCCCCCTACGTAAATTCGTTTTTTGTTGGAAGGGTCTACTTGAATGGTCATATCGTAATCACCTTGGTTACCCAAGGGATTAAAGGAGCCTTGAGAAGCTGATGGAGCAATCGATTGCCAATTTTTACCCCCATCTGTAGATTTGTATACACCCTTCAATGCACGTGAATTGTTTGCTATAAGGCTATATACGTAATCTTTATCAGTAGGAGAGGCAGCAAATTCGATACGGAGGCCTTGGTTGGGAAATCCACCAGCCCCACTCATCTTCTTAAAATTGGATGTAGCAGCCGCATCTGCCCGGTAATACGTTTGATTGATTGTAGCATAAACCGTCCCATCCGGACCAATTTCAACCTCTTGAGCACGGGCATTGGGATTAGCTATATCTGGCGAGTTGACTTGTGTCCAGGATTGGCCGCCATCTTCGGTAACCATAATACCATTTTGCGTTGCAGCAAAAAGCCGACTGCTGTTGTTAGGATCAGCAGCTATCTCATTGACATAAGCCCAACGTACATTATTGGAATTGGAAACGCTAAGGGTTGTGCTCGATAGATGGGTGAAAGTTTGGCCTCCATCCGTGGATTTGTAGATCCCTTCACCGGGAATACCCGGCATTTGAATATTGCCATATTTATTGTTTGTAAACCCTTCACCAGTTCCAAAGTAAATGTCGCCATTTGGTGTTTGGGTAATACAGCTTACTGTAGTCGTCATCATCTTGTAATTCACATCGTGTTCTTGCCAGGTGGCGCCAGCATTGGTTGAGTAGAACAATCCGCCACTTACACCACCGGCCCACATTTTTTGGGGATTATTCTGGTCAATGAGAATAGCCCGGCAGCGGCCACCTATATCATCGGGGCCCATCTCCTGCCAGGACAAAGAAGCCGCAGATTTACTTGAAGAGGAAAAAGTAACATGTTGTTCTACCTTGTTACGGGCTTCCTTAACATCGCTAAAGTCGATCTTTCCCGTTTTTTGGTTAGCGCGTATGCCATGCAAGAAATCGGCACGTGCTTTTTTCTTGTCCTCATCTTCTTCATAAGCCTCTTCCTTGTACTTTGCTATTTTTGGATGAACATTCACTTCATCATTGCTATTGGCCTTGTCAACCACTTCACTATCGCTTTTCTTGCAATCAATAGGACATTCAAAAATGCAGAACGAGCCTTGAAAGGCCCAAAATCCTGCTGCAATGAGAGCTGTTACACCAATTGTTCCGATTATAACTTTTTTCATCATCTCAGATTTGAATTGTTAAATGTTAATAAATACGAACTCGAATATACCAAAAAGAGTGTTGACCTCATAAAAGCAAATGGCGTGCTGCACTTAATGACAACCAACATGCCTTTCAGCGTGGTAAGAAGAGCGCACCAACGGCCCGCTTTCCACAAAGTCGAATCCCTTCTCCATGCCAACTTGCCTGTACATTTCAAATGTATCGGGCGAAATAAATTCGCTGATTTGAAGATGCATTTTGGTTGGCTGGAGGTACTGTCCTATAGTTAATACATCGCAGCGCGCCTCTATGAGATCATCCATAATGTCAAAAACTTCGTCTTGTGTTTCGCCAAGCCCCACCATGAAACCGGACTTCGTGCGATGACCCATCTCTTTCGTGCGCTTGATCTGCTCAAGACTGCGGTCGTATTTTGCCTGTGGGCGCACTTTCCGGTACAAGCTTTTGACTGTTTCCATATTGTGCGACACAACTTCCTGCCCTCCACTTGTCATGGTTTCTAAAGCGTCCCATCTTCCCTTCACGTCAGGGATAAGCGTTTCGATGGTTGTGCCGGGCGATTGCTTTTTAATCTCTTTGACGGTATTGTGCCAAATCCGTGCACCGCTATCCTTCAATTCATCCCTGTTAACAGATGTGATCACTGCATGTTTAAGGCCCATCAGTGAAACAGCTTCTCCCACCCGTCTGGGTTCATCTTCATCAATTTCCTGAGGGCGGCCTGTTGCCACTGCACAAAAAGAACAGTCATCAACAAGCCTGCGAACCTTTTTATAATTCTCACCTGTGGGCAATTTTACCCGAAGCCAGTTGGGCTTCTTAAACAATCGCTCCGTCTTCTTACGCTCTTTTATTGTTGTTGTCGGTTGATCGCTCATAGCAATTTACAAATTTATTTGTACCACCTTTTCCCAAATTGAAAGGCGATATAAGCTGACAAGAAATAAGGCTTATTCATGGAATTGATCATTATGGGCACCTTCTTGTAGTACAGTTGCCCCTCAACGCCAGCTTCCAAAGCCGTAACGAACTCGTTATTAGCTGCCCAGTCAAAATTAAGACCAAATTTTCCGTATACACCTGGCACTGGTTCAATTTCATCAAGGCCGTGACTAAACCCGGAGGCACTCGTAATAGCCCTATTATTAAGGAACTTATCATCGTTAACACCCTCGCGGTATTTGTCGTTTTTGAATTCAAAGACCGTACGATCATTGGTGCGGTAAATGGAATCGATATACTCCAGATAATAGGGTTTGAGCAAGCCGAGCGAAACACCACCTAAATATTTTATGGAAACGCGCACACCGCTTTTGTCAGCTTTATCGGCTATCATCTTCTTGCGACCGTAGCCGAAACGAAAGGCGAAAAATCCATTTTGTTTACCGAAATAGTAGTCTTTTTGATTGTCCAGCAAGCCACTGATTTGATAGAAGTCGACAGGTTTTTGTTTAACCTCTTTGGGATGGCGAATAGAAATAAAATCGACCTGGAAAAGGCGGGTGTTCTTTCTATCCAGGATTTTGCCCTTTTCCACAAAAATTTCAAACCCGTTTGTTTTGAGGCCTGCTCCAATGCTGAGCTCGTGATTTTTTTCGAGCTCGGTTTCTTCATCCTCATCAACGGAAGTGATCTGGGTCTGCCCGTACAAAAGGGGTGCACCCGTAAAGACTACTAACAAGATGGTGAAGAGTAATCTCATCTCACCCATATTACAGTTGCAAAAGCCAAAAGTTTTCAATGGTAGCTTTGATCACGAATTTAGGATTTCTCAAAGCATTTTTGAAAATGCAACAAAACCTTAGTGCAAAGAACAACGGCAGGTGAATAACTTTTTAAATTTCCACAACAACGCCAACAGATGGAACGATATTACCGTTAACGTTCTCCAGTCGCTTCATTTTATAACGTGGATTTTGAGGATCACTATCGGGATCAATTACGGGATCGCCATTCTCATCCCGTTGCACTGTTAAATAGGGTTGACCGGCTGTTTCATTGATGTAAGCGTTTTGAATATCCAAATAAAGATTTAAACTCCATTCATCGAAAAAGAACTTTTTATCAACACGCAAATCCAATTGATGGAACACCTCGGCCCGTTTTTCATTCAAACGGCTATAGTCAGGGATTCCCTCACTCTTTACTTGCCAGTTTCGGGCCAACGAGGATTTCTCCACATTGTATGGTGTATAGGGCTCCCCGCCACGTAAACGCCATTTGACGCCAATTTCCCAATTCTTGTTGAACTTTTTGCCTGCCGTGATGCTCACTAAATGTTTGTTATCCCATGATGATGTTTGATAGTCACCTGTTCCATCAGTGAATTCACTTCTCACATAAGTATAAGCGAGAATACCGTAAAATCCTTTGTAAAGTTTTTGCTGCGCCATGAACTCTACCCCGTAAGCTCTTCCTTTGGAGCTTGAATTAACGGGCTCGGCTCCTATTACCCCAAAATTACCGCCTTCATTGGCAAGCGAAATTGAATCTTTCAATAAAAAGGGGTAATTATCGTACTGCTTCCAAAACCCTTCAATTGAAAACTGTGTATTGAACGATGTATTGTAATCAAAGCCCGCCACTAACTGCTTATTATTGATGTAAGTTAAGTCATTTTGTTTGTTGACAAACTCGCCCTGGTTGTTTTGAAAGCCCATTGCTGTATAGGGAGGTAGCTGATAATAGATGCCTGCATTGGCATTGAAGTTAAGTTCAGGCAAGATTGCATAGGAAAAAGAGAAACGTGGTGACATTTGCTTAAGCGGATTGCTCATGTCATCCGAATAGTCGTTAACATCTGAGCGAAGACCGAGGGAGAGTGTTAAGCGATTCTCGAGAAAAGGCCGGCTTACCTGTCCAAAGACAGCTCCTTGGTTGAGGTTTAGCTCAGTATTGTATGTGCTTTCCAGAATGCCGTTATCAATGACGACTTTGTTAAATGTACTATTGGTATAGGTGGCATATTCATATTTCAAACCGTAATTAAATTTATAGCCCTTTTTACGTATTGTATGTTCAGCTCTCAGTTTATTTTCTATCTCATCTGACTCGTAATCCAAGAGCAACTTATCGGGATTGTTTTCATCGTTGTCTTCGTATTTGGTAATAAGGTTTTTCAAATGGTTTCGGCTGGCAACCAATGTGAAATAGCTCTTTTCCCAAAAGTGCTTGTACCGTGCACCAATAGTATAGCTCCACTGGTCATTCTCAGGAATGTTAGCGAGGATATACTTGTTAACTTCCGTATCATTTTCTTTTGTGTTCAGTTCAAGATTATCAATGGCTCCTAATCCCATTACTACCAGCTCATCATCTTCACCAAGATCAATTTGGCTACGGAGTTGAAAGTCGTTATAAGTGGGTAAAAAGGGAAGTTCAATGACTTGGAAGAGGAATTGAAGATAGGAACGCCTGGCTGACAGCATAAAGGTTATGCGGTCTCCGATAGGTCCTTCCAACGTTAAGCCTACCTCAGAAGCTCCGACTGTAAGTGTACCACCAATCCTGTCTTGCCGCCCACGTTTCTGATCGAATTCCATGATGGAGCTCAGAGCGCCTCCTCTATTAGCAGGAAAGGCCCCGGCATGGAAATCGACAGATTTGATAAAATCTACGTTGATCATACCAGTGGGACCGCCAGAAGCACCTTGAGTAGCAAAGTGATTAATATTGGGAACTTCAATGCCATCCAGGTAAAAGCTGTTTTCACTTGGTGAGCCACCTCTTATGATTATATCATTTCTGAAAGCTGCAGTGGAGGATACACCGGCAAAAGACTGAATGACACGGGATATGTCCCTGTTCGATCCGGGGCTTCTCTGAATTTCATTAGAGCCAATTGTTCGCAGGGAAACAGGGCTTTCAGAAGTTTTATTAAAAGGGGATGCCTTTACTTCTACTTCATCCAGTGCTTCTACATTTTCTTCCATACCAATATTGACAACAGTAGGTTTGGCTTCCGTGACTTGAACTTCGTAAACTTTCTCCGTTTTGTAGCCAACGTAAGAAACTTCAAGATTGTAGAGACCGGGTTTCAAGCCAGTGATTTGATAATTGCCAGCCGAGTCCGTTGTGCCACCTTTCTGACTTCCCTCCACAACCACATTTGCAAAAGGAATAGCATCATTGCTGATATTATCATAAACACGACCTTTAATCATGCCTTGCTGGGCTATTGAAATAAGCGGACAAAGGATAAAAACAATGCCAAAAAGTTGTCTCATGTGATTTCCGTTTACATATTAATAAGTAGCTTCAAATTATTTCGAACAACGTGCAGTCCTGATCGTTGAATTAAAAACAGCTTACGCTTTGGTTTGTACAACTAAACTCCTTTTTCAATATCATCAATCTTGCACTATTTCATGATCCTTTTTAATGAACAAATAACCAAATAAAAAATTATCTATATTGCGCCCTGATCAGTGAGCTTATCTCAAACACAAAGATAAAAGAAAAGCGAATTAAAAATTTGACAGGTTGTACATCAACTTGAATGGACTATTCGTTTTGCAATCGGATAGCATTCCAATGTAATTTCTGACCAGCTTTGATTCGAAATGGGCTATATGACCTCTTTATAAGATTTGTATAATAAACAAATGGCCTTTTCTAGTGTTAGCAAAAATACTTTTTTTCTTTTCAAGTGTTACTAGCACTTTTCATTAACTCTTTACCCAAACGTTAGCCAATTGAGCTCCTATTCCATTAAAGACTTAGAAGAACTTACAGGTATTAAAGCTCATACGATAAGAGCCTGGGAGAAACGCTACAAGATTATACAGCCAAAGCGTACCCCCACCAATATTCGCTATTACACAGATGAAGACCTGAAGCTCCTTTTAAACATTGCTCTTTTATACAATAATGGTTATAAGATTTCTAAACTCTCTTCATTATCCACCAAAGCTATTCAGCAACAGGCCCTTTCATTAACAAAGGACAATTATCATCCAAATGTACAGATAGAGGGATTGATCAGTGCAACTGTGGATATGGATAATATTCAAATCGATCGTCTTTTATCGAGAAACATCATTCAGTATGGCCTGGAAACCACCATGATGACCATTGTCTTTCCCTTTCTTCATCGTTTAGGGATCCTTTGGCAAACAGGAGCTATAAGCCCTGTGCAGGAGCACATGTTTTCACACATTTTGCGGCAAAAAATTATAGTGGCTATAGATGGCCTTAAACCCGATACCGCTGATCATATTAATACTTACCTCTTGTTTTTATCGCAGTGGGAACAACATGAAATCAGTTTGTTATTCACATCCTACATCCTCCAGTCCAGGAACAAAAAGGTAGTATTTCTTGGCTGTAACACACCTCTTGAGGATCTCTCCATTGCCTACAATATTCACAATCCTTACTACCTATTTACTGTCTTTTCAAATGGCATTGCCAAAAAAGAACTCGAAAACTATATACAAACCATCTATGATCAGTTCAATAATTCTCAGTTAATCATTAGTGGCAAACAAATTACCAATTTTGACAAGCCACTCAATATCCCTTCAAGTATCCAGATTGTCCATTCTATTCAAGAGTTAATCAATAATCTTGACACTCCTGATGCAGACAAAAGCGAGAAGGTGGCAACATGAGTTGTTCAATTAATTTACTACTTCCTTAGACAGAATTCATGAATTCCATTTTATCTGTACCAATTTATAGAATGATATGTTTAAATGTCCCATGCTAAATGTGGTTGAGGCCGCTTTTTATTGTTAAGTCAAACCAAGACTTGAGAAGGTTATGATAATGAATAAAATATATCCCCTACCTCGAATCCTTCATTTTAGCACCTCCACCCCCTTCATCCCTGCTGCCGGACAGCTACCGTGTGTACACATTTTTTATCAAGGTATTTTCCTCTACCAGGCCTGGTTCTTTGGTCTCAATATCCAATATTTCAAACTCAGTTTTAACCCCCAGTAGCGACTGGGGGTTATTCACATTCAAGTCCATTCGGACTTGGCATTAGTCTCATACTCAGAGTTACATCTACGAAGGAGATGAGTTTTTATAATACCGTTCCGGATGCCTATCGGAACGCCATGCGGTGTTGTAGGAAGTTGTAGGGGTAGTGACAACCTTGAAAAAATGTACTGACCTACATTTTGAATGAAGGTATCATTTTGTGTACACACGGTAGCCTCGCCTGAGGCGAGGGCAGAAAGGATTGTAATACCAGTTTGACCAAAATCATATGTATTTTGCATTCACGCTTGAGATATACGACCTTTAGCTTGGTATCTGAGAATTCCCACCAAATGCGCTTTCAATCATATTTCAAAATCTTTAAGGGATCTCTAACTATATCATTCTACCAATTTATTTGCCTTCCTCAAATAGATGGTCAGACCATTTGTCATAAACCACTTTATTCGGTCAAAGTTGTGAGCTACAAGAAAATTCGATAGCTATTCACAAAGTTTTGTTTAACTTTTTCAAAAATTTTTTAGACAAATTCTTGTTTTTGACAATTCCACTTATTATCTTTGCTATGACAAAAGGCGTTAGGCTATGACTACTAAATCATTTGACAAGAAAGTTGAAGAGTATACAAACACGCTTGAACCATTTGCGCTTAATCTTACCAAAGACATGGAAAAGGCCAGAGACCTTCTCCAGGAAACAATGCTGCGCGCGTTGAAAAACAAGGATAAATTTGCTGAAGGGACAAATCTCAAGGGCTGGCTCTTCACCATTATGAAGAACATCTTCATCAATGATTACCGTAAGCGCGTCAAGCGCAACACGATTTTTGACACAACCGAAGAGCTGTATTACATCAATACATCAGCAAGTACAAAAGCTGATGAATCTGAATCAACGGTTGTACTTGATGAGATTTACAAAGCAATCGATAATCTTAACAAAGATTACCGGGTCCCCTTTATGATGCATTATAAGGGGTATAAATACCAAGAGATTGCGGATTACTTAAATCTACCCCTTGGTACTGTCAAGAGCCGGATTTTCTTTGCTAGAAAAGAATTGCAGGGTAAGTTGAACAGGTATTAATACAGCGTATTATTCTATTCAAAAGGAAAGATGTGTCAAGGAGCATGATCAATTCCTATACTATGGCTTCTATTGCCATTGAAATGATTCAAGTGCTTCTACTCAAAAAGGCATACCATCGTCTTCATCTTCGGCTCTTTCCTGATTCACATCATCTTCTCCCGTTGATGCAGCAGAATCTGTGCCGGCCTCGCCTTGCGTTTCGATTTTCCAGGCATCCAGGTTCGTGAAGTAGCGCACATTTCCGCCTTTCTCGCTACGATTACCCCTTAGATTAAATGACACTTTTACGGATGTGTTCTCTGCAATATTATCAACCATCCCACACTTATCCTGCACCAACTGGAATTTGATAAAATCCTCAAATTGATGGCCACTGTTGGTTGTTGTTTCTGTTTTGACCACGAATTCCTGTTTTTTGAAACGGTCGCTTACCTGCACTACATCGAATTTATCGTAAAGGATGCCGCTTAATTCATAGCTCATTGTCTTACATTTTGCTTGTTCTCATACAAATGTAGCATTTCGTGTGGATTGACAAAAGTCAGTTTCATCATAAAGGCATTCAATTGGATTTCCCCACCACTTTTTTTAACTTGAATGAAAACACCGTTCGTTATGACAACACAAGGCATTATTGATAAGCCCGTCAAAGAGATCATGACCACAGAGGTGCAAAAAGTGAATGCTGATCAGGAGCTAACAGAGGCTCAAAAAGTATTCGCTAAATACCACATCCGCCACGTGCCTGTGGTCAGGCATGATCACCTTATCGGCATACTGAGTTTAACCGATCTGCAGCGCCTAAGCTTTGGCGACTCATTTGGTGATTATGAAAGTGAAGTGGATGATACGATTGCTGAGATGCTAAACATTGAACAAGTCATGAAGCACAAACCTGTTACCGTTTCGCCAGATCAAACGATTCGTAGAGTGGCAGAGATGTTGACCGATGCTGAATTCCATGCGCTCCCGGTAGTTGATGATGACAAGCTCGTGGGAATTGTTACAACTACGGATATTATCAAATATTTGCTCCAGGAAGTTGACAACTCCTGAAATGATATAGCGCCATGGAGGAAATACCTCATTCACTGCTTTTGTAAACATGCCGGAGTGCCTGGAATTTGGCGCCATCAGAAGGTTGAGCGCCTGCTTCCATGAGATGAAAGATCTCTTCCTCGCGCTCTTGAGCATATTCTTTTTCGCCCCGGAAAACTTCTACAGAAAGGTTTGGGTCTTTGTCGCCTTCTTTTGCTAATTGTTGTACAGTCTCCGAATCGGTCAAATCAACCTCCTTCCCCTCTACCTTTAAGCCAAACATGACCGCTTTTTGATCGCTGAAATGAAATGTCTTGATTTCGGTCGGTTCTGCAAATGCCAGGTATTCGATCCTTTCCAGCGATTTCTGGTAAACGATGTCGGAAAAAATAGCAATCAAATCCTCCGCCTGCTCTTGTTTGTTCTGCTTCATATCTTCCCAGTCATCAGCAGTGATACTGTTGGAGGACAAAAACTGAACGAATTCATCCTTCAATTCATCCAACTCCTCTTGTGTCAATCGTTTGAACTTCATAACAACTTTGATTTTAGCCCTTCATGATAAGGATGCGTAAGTTTTTTGCAAATAACCGATGAAATCAGCAAACCCACATTCAACGCGCGTTAAAATTATCCCCTCTATTGTTGGCTTTGCATCAATGCTGTTGTACGGCTGTAAAACCTGAGAGTAAGTAACAAAGCCGCTGTGGACAGGCCTGCAAGGAGCCCCATCCAAACGCCCTGCGCACCGAACTCCCAATAGATACCAAGCACATACCCAACAGGCAAGCCAACCATCCAATAAGCAAACAACGCAATACCTGTGGGCAAACGCACATCCTCAAGACCGCGCAATGCACTCAACCCAACTACCTGAAAACCATCCGAAAGTTGAAACACTGCAACGATGAGCAATATGCCTGCAGTAATTTGGATTACGGACTGTTCTTCTACAAACAGAGCAGG
>PXTV01000202.1:0-2123 GCA_003022985.1 Bacteroidetes bacterium SW_11_45_7
CACGGTCGAGCCGCACCACCCTGTAGCCCAGGTGCTCGAACATTCTTCTGATAACCCGGTTCTTGCCAATGTGTACCTCTACCCCCATCAGGCGCTTATCGTTCTGATCAGGATAAGCAATGTCATCCACAGCGGCCACGCCATCATCGAGTTCAATGCCTTCCCGTAACTGCTCAGCGTGCTTTTTGGTGACCGGCTTATCAACTTTGACCTCGTACACCTTTTTGGTCTTGTACTTCGGGTGCATCAGTTTTTTGGCCAGCTCGCCATCGTTTGTAAGCAAAAGCAAACCGGACGTGTTGCGGTCCAGTCGGCCTACGGGGTAAATGCGCTGATCGGTGGCCTTTTTGACAAGTTCCATGACCGTATTGCGGTCCTTTTCATCATCAGTTGTTGTGATGTAATCGCGGGGTTTATTGAGCAGGACATACACCTTTTCCTGGGGTTTGACCTTGTTGCCATTGTAGGTCACCTCCTGCTTGGGCATAACGCGGTAGCCCATTTCTGTCACAACTTCGCCATCCACCTTGACATAGCCGCTTTTGATCAGTTCGTCACATTTCCTGCGCGATGCAATGCCGGCATGAGCAAGGAACTTGTTCAGCCGCATGCCTTTTTCCTGCGGGTTGTTATTTTCCTGTTTTGCTTGTTGTGCCATAACTGATCCCTTCTATGCTCTTAGCAACCTGGCATGCGTGTTATTTCGTCTCATTCTTCTTATTAAAGTCGATTTCCTGGGTGCCAATCGCATTATCCCGGGGAGCAAAATCCTTGAGCTTTGGCAGATCATTGGTTGAATTGATGCCGAAGTAGTCCAGGAATTTATCGCCCAAACTGTAAAGCACCGGTCGGCCAACACTTTCGGACCGCCCGGCCACTTTGATGAGCTCCTTTTCCAGCAAACGTTGCAGCGTGTAGTCGGAGTTCACACCCCTGATGTGTTCAATTTGGGTTTTCTCAACCGGCTGATTGTAAGCCACGATGGAGAGCGTTTCCATAGCAGCCGTGGAGAGCTTTTTGTTGCGCTTTTGGTTCAAAAAGACCGACAACAAGTTGTGGTACTTTTTTTTGGTGAGGAATTGGTACCCGCCTCCGGATTGCGTCAATTCAATACTGTAATCTTGTAGCGCTCGATAAGCGCATTCAAGTCCTCTTTGACCCGATCTTTGCTGATGCCGGTTTCGTAGTATTTTTCCAGGCATTGGCAAAGTTCGTCCATGCTGACCGCCTGATCGCTCGAAAAGATAATGGCCTCGATATCTTGTTGAAGGGTGTTCATGTTTGTTTTTTACTATTCAATATCTGTTGTTGATACAACTACGAACGATTCATCTCCTTGCCGGCCAGCTTCATAAAGAGCTCTTTCGTTTCCTCGACTGTAGTTTCAATGTTGAAGTTATTAAAAATGTGGGAGCGCGCTTTCTTCCCTAAGCAGGCATTCCACTCGGGATTTTGCTGTAAGCGGTAAATGGCCTGAGCAATCGCTTCCGGATCATCAGGCGGTACTTGTAAACCGTTTTCCTCGTGACTCACCAAAGCCCGATTACCGGGGATATCGGTAATGACAGGTGTAGTACCTAACGCCATGGCCTCGATAACGGATTTTGTGATGGCTTCTCCGTAAAGGGACGACAGCACAAATGTATCGGCAGCAGCCACCAGCGACAGCGGGTCTTCCCTGTAGCCGCAGACGTGAATGCGGTCCTTGTGCGGGCTCGCTTCCACCAACTCCTTCATTGTTGGCGTATCCATCCCCTTGCCAACAAGGATCAGATGAAATGGTAAATCTTCCGGTAAATAGTTCGTAGCACGTACCAAGTTGTGAATGGCCTTCATGGGGCGTGCATTGGCTACATTGATGGCCACAAATGCCTCTTCAGGGATGCCGAACGCACGTTGCAGGTCAGCCGGTTCGATGTCTTGGCACCAGGCCGGATCATGCCCCTTGTGAATCGTCACTGCCTTGTCCTCATTGGTAAAAAGCTGCTGGCGGATCGTATCCCGAATGGCGTCAGCAATACAGATGATGGCATCTACACGCGGATGGAGATATTTGAGATAACCGGCCGGATCGTACCAATGAATATGGCCGGCAAACCCGCGGTACAAAACCACCTTCACAG
>PXTV01000202.1:2142-6225 GCA_003022985.1 Bacteroidetes bacterium SW_11_45_7
ATCCCGTTAATGATCGCTTTGCTGTTGAACAGCTCAACCACATCGTATTGCTCCTCTTTGATCAATTGCCGGATTTGGCGGATCGATGAGATGCTGACCTTCTTTTGCGGGTGCATATCGAACACGCGCATACCGGCTTCACGAAAAGCCTTTGGGTAATAATAATTTGTGGGACTTATGACGTCAACCTGAACCTCCGGCTCCTGGTGGAGGCGCATCAGCATTTCCGCCTCGGGCCGAAAGGGCTGCACTTTTTTGTAGTGATTGATGACGAGGACTTTGAGCGCCACAGGTTATTTTGAGCAAAGGTAAGGTGTATGCTATTGGGTTGACGAGACAGTATTCACTTTGATCGATCTTGTTAATCGTTTTATGGGTTAGGACCTAATCAATACATGGGAATTCGTCTTTGGCCGGATTTATTTTATGGGTTGATATATTTGGGGAACCCTACCACCCATTCCCAAACTCATTAAAATTTAATTAAGTACATACTCTAAAACACCAAATCTAAGTGTTGACACTTTTGGTTATTAATCATAATTTGTCCTCTGAGAAATCTTAGATTTTAGAAAAAGTAAAATAAGCCGATTTAAGTTACGTTGTTATTGGTTGAACCATTTTTTGGGTTATTCCAAACTTTTTTTACTTTCGGTTGAGGAACAATTAATGAAACATGGCAGTGTAGGTACCGTAAACGAAAATAAAAGGTAGCACGTTATATTGATAACACTTAGCTATGTAGTTCGGTATATAATTGAAAAATACACAAAAAATATTTATATATGGATACTTCAATACAAATAAAGAAGATAAAAGAGGGAAATTTTAGCATTACAATACATAGCCCCGTCATAATATTTCGTAAATATGAGCGCAACTGGATAGCCGAGATACCGCAATTACGTATTTTTGGTTATTCAGAGCAAGGCAAAGATGAGGCTATTGAAGACTTAAAAGAGTCTTTAAAAGTATTCTTTGAAATACATGGTGAAGATGGAACCTTAGAAGAAGCATTGACAAGTTTTGGATGGAAACCGGGTAGCACTCAAAAATCGAAGGTCAAAAAAATAAGTGAACAAGGTAATTTTGTTCCACCATACGGCTATCCAGACTATGAGCCTGCTAATGATATTCAGTTTGAAAGCGCAATCTAAACTCTATGCCTGAAAATCATACTATTGCCCAGAATGTGTTGGAAAAATTTTTAGAAGAAAACGGTGCTAAACCTAAAGGTGTAAGAGGCAACCAAGTTGCTTGGAAAAAAGGAAATCAAATAATATCATATAAAAATGAATCAAGAATAGATATAGACATTTTGTATAGAATAGCTGAGCAAGTAGATTGTTCAGAACATGACTTAGATCAATTTATGGGATATAATAGAATAGAGTAAAGTTTATTTCTCGTTTTTTTCTCTTACTGTTTACTCACTCTTCTTTTCAACCTTCTTCAACTATTCCATAAAACGTTCCCCTTTTCCCATTGTAATGTCTTCATCAGGCACTCGAATATCCTTATACTTATCTTATAGTTTACTGAATTAGGCCTTTTGGCAATAATCAAGCTGACATCCTACTACATGATGTCGTTATTCATGAAACCTTACCTCCCCTTTTGATTCGCTTACCTTGAGGGAAATGTTTGCCCCCATCTTCAACGCCCTGTTATCGGGGATATGCCCGGCCGCGAAGCCGAATAACACAGGATAATCAGCATCGTGGACGTGCTCGTGAACGATTTCCTCTGCCGTTTTCCCGTATGGCAATTGATTATCGTTCATATCCGTCATAGCGCCAATGATGAGCCCCGCAAGGTTACGGAGTTTGCCATTGCGCCTGAGGTTCATCATCATCCTATCGATATGGTACAGGTATTCATCCAGCTCCTCCAGAAACAGGATGGCGCCATCCGTGTCGATATCTGACGGGGAGCCGAGTAAGCTGTAAAGAACGGACAGATTCCCACCCACTAAGGGAGCTTTTGCCTCACCCGTTTGATCAAAAGGATGGTATTCGATATCGTAATGCAACTGCTTCCCGAACCAGGCATCGTACAGCGATTGCAGCGAGGCGGGCGTGTTATTCGGGAACTTGAGCGGCATGGTAGCATGGAGCGTAATAATGTTGTGATGCTGATAAAGGTGCGAGAGCAAAACGGTTACATCGCTAAAGCCCGTGATCCATTTGGGCTTTTCCGGTAATGAGGAAAAATCGAGTTGATCGATGATGCGAACGGTTCCGTAGCCGCCCCGTGCACAATGGATGGCCCGAATGGATGGATCGTCCAGCATGCTCTGGAAATCCGCAGCCCTTGTATCGTCATCGCCAGCATACTGGTTGTGTTCCTGGCCAATTGTATCGCCACAAACCGGCACTAAGTCCCGGCGCTTCAGGATATCAAAAGCGGGCTTGATTTCTTCATGCGTGATCTTGCGGGCCGTACTGACGATGCCAACCTTGTCGCGAGGTTGGAGTGGAGGTGGATGGATGGGCATGGCCGTTGAATGTTGACAAGTTTACAGATGGATTGAGCTAAGTAATTTTGAAATTAGGATTCTTCTGATCATTTTACTGAATTGACCAACGAGCCCATTACCTTTGACCATTGACCATTAAACAGTATTAACATTTCACCGAGGTACTTCATAAATGGTAAGTGCCTCCCATTTTGATACAAGACACATAACCCTCTATGGCCCCTCAACGCTATACCGTCACATCCGCTCTTCCTTATGCCAATGGCCCTGTTCACATCGGCCAGTTAGCGGGCGCCTATCTGCCGGCCGATATCTTCGTGCGCTATTTGCGCCTGAACAACGAAGACGTCATTTTTATCTGCGGCTCCGATGAGCACGGCTCGCCCATCACGTTGCGCGCGAAGCAAGAGGGGATCACCCCCAAAGAAATCGTGGATAAATATCACGATCAGCTCAAGGAAAGTTTTGAAGCGTTTGGCATCGCATTCGATTACTATCACCGTACTTCATCGGACCTTCATCATCAAACTGCCCGCGATTTCTTCAGCAAGTGTTACGAACAGGGATTGTTTTTTGAAAAGGAAGGTGAGCAGTTCTATGACGAGGATTACCAAATGTTCCTGGCCGATCGCTACATTGTTGGGCAATGCCCCAAATGCGGGCACGAGAACGCCTATGGTGATCAGTGCGAGAAATGCGGAACCAGCTTGAGCCCGAACGAGCTGATCGAGCCCCGGTCCGTGCTGAGCGGAAAAGAGCCCGTGAAGCGCAATACGAAGCACTGGTATCTGCCGCTGGACAAGATTCAGGAAAATTGGCTGGAGGATTGGATCGATCAACAAGAGGGCAAATGGAAAAAGAACGTATTTGGCCAGTGCAAATCCTGGCTCGACCAGGGCCTCCAGCCACGGGGCGTTACGCGCGACCTGGAGTGGGGCGTCCAGGTACCGCTGGAAGATGCCGAAGGCAAGGTGCTCTACATCTGGTTCGATGCCCCTATCGGTTACATCTCAGCCACTAAGGCCTGGGCGCAGGACACCGGCAATGACTGGGAGCCCTACTGGCAAGATGACAACACCAAGCTCGTCCACTTCATTGGCAAGGACAACATCGTCTTTCACTGCCTCGTGTTTCCGGCTATGTTAGGCGAGCACGGTTATTTCATTCTGCCGGACAACGTGCCCGCCAACGAGTTTATGAATATGGAGGGGGAGAAGATCTCCACCTCGCGTAACTGGGCGGTATGGCTGCACGAATACCTCGAGGATTTTCCCGGTAAAGAGGATGTCCTGCGGTACGTGCTGACAACCAACCTGCCCGAGACAAAGGACAGCGACTTTACATGGAAGGATTTCCAGGAGAAGAACAACAGCGAGCTGGTCGGTATTCTTGGCAATTTTATCAATCGCACACTGATCCTTACCCACAAATACTTCAAGGGACAGGTTCCTGCACTTCAGGAGGATAAGCTGACCGATACCGATCGCGAGTTACTCGATCAAATTGCAAGTTTCGGTGATGCAGTGGGCACAGCTATCGGCAATTACCAGATGCCCAAAGCCGTGAACGACATGATGGATTTGGCGCGGCACGGCAACAAGTAC
>PXTV01000202.1:6263-19380 GCA_003022985.1 Bacteroidetes bacterium SW_11_45_7
CCGTTTTCAAGCAATAAGGTGCAATCCATGCTGAATCTGGGTGACGATTATCGTCAATGGGGCAATGTGGGGAAGAAAGAGTTAGTGCCGGCCGGCCATGAACTCAACAAGCCGGAGCATCTCTTCGATAAGATCGAGGACCGCGTAGTGGAAGAGCAGCGCGCCAAACTGGGCACGGGCGAGGACCAGGAGGATGAAGTCCCTGACATCAGCATCGAGGACTTCCGGAAAATGGATATCCGGATCGGTACCATCAAGCAGGCCGAGAAGGTGCCCCAAGCGGATAAACTGCTGAAACTGCAAGTGGAGATTGGCGATGAGATCCGTCAAGTGGTTTCCGGCATTGCCCGGCAATACGACCCCGAGCATATTACGGGCACCCAGGTTTGCCTTCTGGCCAACCTTGCTCCGCGGAAAGTAAAAGGCGTCCAGTCGCAGGGGATGATCCTTATGGCTGAGAACGATGATGGCGAATTGGCGTTTGTGAGCCCCATCAGCGTGGTGAAGGACGGAAGTCCTGTTCGCTAAGCTGCTGAACGCCAGCAGATGAGCCATGCCCTTCCGTTCTTAAAATTTCCTTACCTTAGGCCCAAATTCTGAGTAACATGCAATTCAAACTCATCTCTTGCAGCCTTCTTATAGCACTTTTGACAGCTTTTACGCTTTCCGCATCAGCGCAATGCAACGGGCGGTATAAGAACGTTCAATTCGACTCCCTCAATGTAACCAGCGACATCCAGTACGGCCAGAGCGTCAATCTGGAAGGTGATACCGTTGACTTACTGTTGGACGTTTACGAGCCTGTCGGTGATACGCTCAACGAGCGGCCGTTGATCATTTTTGCTCATGGTGGGAGTTTCACAAGCGGGAGTAAAACAAATGGCGCTATTCAGGAGATCAGTAGACGTATGGCCAAAAGAGGGTTTGTAACGGCTTCAATCAATTATCGTCTTACAAGTGCAGGTAATCTTGCCGATTCCGTAAAAATTGTCAAGGAAACGATCATGGCTGCTCAGGACGGTAAAGCAGCCCTCCGGTTTTTCCGTAAAGATGCAGCTGTCAATGGCAATCAATTCAGGATAGATACGGACCAGATGTTTTTTGGCGGTAATTCAGCAGGGGCCATTCTTGCCCTTCATCTTGCCTACGCAGAATATGAAGATACCACCGTGATGAATGATGAAATTGAAACCCTTGCCAATGAAGTCGGTGGTTTTGAAGGCAATAGCGGCAATCCCGGATATTCGTCAGATGTCGATGCAGTTGTCAATATGTCTGGTGCTCTGAAGAATGCAGCATATTTGGATGCAAATGACCAACCGCTCCTCAGTCTTCACGGTACAAACGACCAGACAGTACCTTATGATCGTGGGCAAGTCTATCAGAGTATACCCTTTCAACTCATAACTGTTGAAGGGAGCTCTCTCATCCATGAGCGTGCAGATACAGTAGGTGTGACGAACAGACTTAAAACATTTTACAGTGCCGGCCATTCCCCATTTGTTAACGATACTGCTTACATGGATACCACGATCCGCGTGACAGCTGAATTTATGCAAAAGCGTTGCGATTGCTATCAGGTTACCGGCTTAGTTGCCCAAAATCCAATGGATGAGCCGTCCATTGATGTCTATCCTAATCCGGCTCCCGATCAATTTACAATTCGGCTACCTGAGGATAAGAACGGGCAAGCAGCCGAGCTTCAACTCCTCAATAATCAGGGCCAAATCGTGCGGCAAGCTTCTATCGGCAAGTATGACAGGCAATACCGATTGGAGCGTGGTAATCTGCCTGCCGGGTTGTATCATCTTTCAATCAGGCAGGAAGGTGGAGATCCCTTGCAGGAAAAAGTGGTACTTCAATAATGACCGGGCGTCAACGCTGGTAATTCTTGTGACTGCCGATTGTTTCGGCTAATGACTACTTTTGTAAGCGGTGATGACCTGGCCCCGTAGTTCAACCGGATAGAACTGGAGCCTCCTAAGCTTCAAATCCAGGTTCGAGTCCTGGCGGGGTCACTTCCTATTAGACAGGCTTTTATAAAACCCGCCACAATTGCACGTTATGGCGGGCTTTCTGTTAGCCAGCGCTTTCCTATTTTTCCGGACTTTGCCGGGGTATTGTTGTCCCAATCATTACCCATAAAGTTGGGCTAAGGTTCTTGTAATGCATTCCCCACACACTCAATTGACAAGTGTTCCAATCATCATCTACAAAACAAACTTGAACCCGAAACGAAGGCATCATCACACCAGGTTACTCGTTAAGGAAGGCAAACCAACAAGGTGATTTTATGAAAAAACTTGTTGGTATAAGCTATTCGGTATCTGCATTTGGCTAAAAAAATAAACCCGCATTATCTTGTGAGCCGGGAGCTTCCGCCATCAATTGGTGACTGCCGGAGATTTATCTTCATTGAGGTATTTGAGCTATAATAACCAATCCACCATTTTTGGCAATTGTATCGAATGCTTATATTTATACCAACCCTAAGATCATAGTATGCGCTTTCAATTAACACTCACTTGTAACCCGCCCCAGATCATTCCTTTGAATTACCAGTACCCATTGTCCGCTTGGATATACAAGGTTTTTAGCCGGGCCGATGAGCGCTTTGCCAACTGGCTTCATCAGTATGGCTATCAATTTACCGGCAACAGGAAATTCAAGCTATTTACATTTTCCCAGCTCAACACGCCCAAATCCCAACTGACTAAGGATAAACAATACCTGCGACTGAACAGCCCAACTAATACACTTATTTTGAGCTTTTATATGGAAGAAGCCGCCAGCAATTTCGTGAAGGGGCTTTTTCAAGACCAGGAGATGTATTTAGGCGACAGGCGAGAAGGTGGTCGATTCCGGGTTCACACAGTGGAACGGCTGGAGGAGCCATCATTCGGCTCAGAAGCTGATTTTCGTGCCATCTCGCCTATTGTTGTCTCGCTGCCAAAAGAGCGCACTGAGCGGTTGTATGCGCAATACCTCTCGCCAGAGGACGAGGGCTATGGCCGCCTTTTGATCGACAACCTCGTGCGTAGATACGCTGCTGCCAATCAGCGAATAGCCGGTTTATCATTTGAAAACGGTACAGAAGAAGCCCTGCTCGATTTACCGTTCGATCCGGCCCAATGCTCCTTTGAACTGCTGAGCAAGACAAAGTCCGGGTTACAGACCATCAAAGGAGGGACGCCCCGGGAAAGCAAGGTTCGTGGTTATTTCTACCGCTTTCGGCTTCGCGCACCTGCCGACCTCCTTCAATTTGCCCATGCAGCCGGTTTCGGTGAAAAAGGGAGTACCGGCTTTGGATGTGTTGAGGTGGATAGCTAAGCCAGAATTCGCTTGTTCTTAACCCTCCCAATAGCATCATATTCATCTTATTGATCCTGTCAGCGATACTTTTCCACTGACACTACCTGTCACTATTCCCCATTAGCTTTGTCTGTTGTAAAAATGAGCAGGCCATGAACAGGCGGACAGTACTCCAACGCATTGCAACAACCATCAGCACCGGCTGGCTTTCTCTTGCCTTCGCTGGCAGCACCTCCATCAGCCAGGTACTCTATACGGAATACGTGGCCGGGTACCAGTATGCACCTGTTATGAAGCACGAGCACAAGATCACGAAGGGCGATCCGCTGCGCCTTGTCCGCGAGCCCGAGAACCCCTATGACAACCGCGCCATTGCCATCTATTGGCGCCACGTGCGAGTTGGTTACATCCGCATGGTTGACAACCGTGTGCTGACCAGCATGATGGACCAGCAAATGCCGCTCCTGGCAAGAGTTAAGGAAATCGACCTCCAGGCGCCCACCTGGGAGCGCCTGACGGTTGAAGTAGGTGTGTAGGCACTGTCTTGGATGAATAGTCGGATTTTGTTATATTTTATATCTTACATCCTGTGTAACCCATCAGTCTATTTGTTTTTACTTCCTAAGCAATGATAAGCAGTTTTGCCACTCCCGATGATTTCCATCGGGAGTGGCTATTTTACTGAGACTGAGTAGTTACCATCTTGTAAATCATGTCCATCCTGTCCATTACCTTCATCTTGTGAATCCTGTAACCATAGCTATGCACGACTTCAGAAAGCTCTACACGCTCTTACAAATGATCGCCCTCCTCAGCAAGTCCGAGGGCTACGCTGTTAATCGCCTTGCCCGCAAGTACGATATGAGCACGCGCAACATCTACCGCTATATCGATCTGCTGAAGGAGAGTGGCTTCTACCTGGAAAAGGATAGCGATCACCGCTACAAGATCACCGGAGCTGGCGAAATGTTGCAGGAAGAAGGCGTCACGTTTTCCCTGGAAGAAGCCGGTATCATCAAGGATGCTGTGATGGCTGTTCATGACGCCCATCCGCTGCGCAACAACATCCTGGCCAAACTCTTTGCCCATTCCGACCTCGATGCCGCTGCCGAGCTGATCTACAACAAACTTGTGGGTCAAACCATCGCTACACTCACCCAAGCCATTCAGGAAAAACGGCAAGTAATCCTGCGCAGCTATCATTCACACAGCAGTGAAACCATTGCCGACCGCTTGGTGGAGCCCATCGCCTTTGTGAACAACATGCGCTATTTTACCGCCTATGAGCCGATAGCCAGCAGGTGCTTCAATTCAAGCCCGACCGTGTTGGTCAAGCGCAGCTCTGCGAAACCGATCAGCAGCACGTTCACCGCCACACCATCAATCATCCTGACGCCTTTGGGATGAACGGGGAGCCTGTGGCAGAAGTACACCTAAAGCTGTCACCCCGTGCTGCCAACTTGCTGAAGGAAGAATTTCCTGCGGCAACTGCCATTTGGCGGGGCGAAGTGAAAGGATTTGAAGGTGTGGGACGTTTCGTGCTTGGATTCCCCGGTGAGGTGGAAGCGTTGGCCCCGCAAAGACTGATCGATTACCTTCATGAGAAGCGCTCCCTGGCCGCCCGGTTGAAGGAGGGGTAGCTTGAGGTTGGCAGGGATGTTTAGGCACTCTCGGACATTAGCTAATGTTATCTCATAAAAGCGGTAAATTCGAGTAAACAAGTAGTAACATGAACTAAAGATGAAGCCATGAAAACTTTGATCGTAACGCCTGATAAAGACCGGGAATTGCAATTCCTCAAAGAGCTGTTGGGCAAACTTGGTTATCCTGTGCAAGAACTCACACAAGAGGAAGCTGAAGATGCGGGATTATTAACCGCGATGGTTCGTGAAAAGAAAGAGGATTATGTCTCTGAAGAAGAGGTGAGGCAAGAATTGCGGAAGAAATGAAAGTATTGTTTGACTAAATGCAATGGTTGAGAAGGAAACCATCAGATAGCGAAATAGTGAAATGGATACACAAGAACTGCTCAAACGAATAACAATTGAACCCGGCAAGCGCAGTGGCCAACCGTGCATAAGAGGCATGCGCATAACCGTGTACGATATTCTCAGCTACCTGGCTGCAGGCATGAGCCAGGAAGAGATATTGGAAGACTTTCCCTACCTGGAAAAGGAAGATATTCTGGCTTCCCTGGCCTTTGCAGCGGAAATGGGCAACCAAACGATCATTGCTTCCTAACAGATCATCAATCGTTCAAAAATACAGTCATTTCCCAGTGGTTTTTTGCTTGACAACATGATTGCACCCAGAGTGTGTGCATTCCTGTTTCAGCTTTTACATAATTGCCAACATGTTCGCGATGCGGGTTTGATAGAACAGCCGGATGTTTCGATTGCTGATTATGCTCTTGAGCACAATTTAACAATCGTCACGAAGGACAAAGATTTTTACTGGCTGAGTGTTGACCGACCCAATAGCCCAAAAGTTATCTGGGTTCAAACAGGCAATTTAACGACAAACCAACTGATTCATTTGTTGGAAAACCATGAAAATATGATCCAGGAATTTCTCCGTTCCAATCGACTGTTTTTGCTTATCAGGAAAGTTGGGTAAAACTTTTCCACTGACAACAGTTGTCACTCCCTTCGCCTACCTTCATGCTCGGATAAGGATTTGCCATAAGTGAAATGACTTCCTCACCAAAACCTTCAAGGTTTCGGAAACCTTGAAGGTTGAAAGGGGGAGCTAAAGCCGGGCAAAAAATGATATGGTGGATTGGGATGGATTGTGAGAATTTGTATATTTATGGCCATAATCACCTTTTTTCAAAAAGAACGCTATTAAATTAACAATAAATATTATTGAATAAAGAATAGAATGACAATTAATGAATGACACTAAGGCCATGCTTGATCTTTCAGTATTAAAGGAAAAGCCTAACCTTGATACAAAAGTTCTGCTAGAAATCTTACCCCTCGCACCATTATCAATGGTGAGTGACTTACCGGGGTCCTACTACAAGACATTAAAAAGCCCAAACAAAAAAATGCTTTGCGGTCTGTTTGAGAATATCATGCGATGGCATATCGACATTGAGGACAGGAAAAAGCTTATTAATGAATTGAAAAAGGTGAGAAAAAAGCAGGGAATAGACTTTAATGCAATTAATTCAGGATCTACATACCAGCCATTGCTTTTTGAATTCTTTGAAATTGAACTGCCGGTAATTCCTACAATCACACATTATGATGATTATTGGAAAAGAGCATACAGAAGAAATGATTCTCATAAGCATTCATTTGGAACACCTAATATTGATAGTCAATTTTTACATACTTGGAATAAAACAAAAAAAACCGTTAAAAATGATACCAAAAGAAAATCAAAACAAAAGAACAAGTTATTGGATTGGCTATTTAAACGATACATTGGAAAATTCCCTATCTATTATTCATCACCAACGAAACGGGAATACATTGCAATTGACGGAACCTTTAAAATAAGTATTATGATGGACAAAAGAATATTTAAGAAAGTTAAAGCAGATCTTAAAAAAAATAATAATTGCTATTTAGGGAATAGCGAAGGTTGGGTACATATCAAAATTGAAGAGATATAAAAATATGGTACATCCGTATATTAAATATGCAGAGGCGTTGATATGTCTTGATAACGGACTTGATGATATAGGAATAATAGATCCTACTCATATTACAGAAGCTATTGAAGAAGGCATGAATAAATTCAGAGTTCGGCCAAAAAAGAGCTATGAAGGTAAGGATAATGTAGAATTTACTTTTACAAAAGAGGAAAAAGGCAATCCAGCGAAGGGGATTTTTTTATCTCCTCACATAATATGTGGTGATTTAAATGCAGGCAATATTTGGAGAGAAGCAAAATCATATTCTGAAAAAGTAAATAAACAAAAGGACTTAATTAAGTCGGTAGAAGCTAAAAAGTCATTTTCCCCAGTCTCCGATGAATATTTAGGATTTTCTGACAAAGAAACTAAAAGAGAACAGCCTAAGATTACATTATATGACGCTGGATTAGCTACTATTACTACTTTGTCTTCCTTCAAACCAGCGCTACACTATACCGAGTACCGAGGTCGCAAACAAGAATCTTATAATGTTTGCTTTATACCAGATTTGCCTTTAGGTAAATTAATAAATTTTGTAAAGGTGTTTAAACGAATGATAAATCAAAGAGGAAGCAATGATTTATTCTTTGGCCCAGTTGTATCAGAGGAACAAAAAAATGGTAATGTTAAGTATAAACCAAAACGCCCTTTAATTTATAAAGGCAATTTCCCTGCCCCTCCAAAAAGTAGTGCACTTGGAAGTGTTGCTCTACTTGGAGCAATTGGTGAGTTTGCTAAAGAAGCTGAATATTCTGATAAAGCCCAAAGTGTATTAGAAGATTTGAAAGACGCCACGATTTATATGATTAAATATGGTGATGCTTCAACCTTCGCATATAATCACCATGTGGTTGACTTAGCGAAAGCAGGAAAATTAAAAACAATTGTGGATAGCCTATACTATTCAATATTACATAGTGTTGGAAAAAGGAATAAGACCTATCGGAGCAGGGAGGAAATAATTAAAGTGAATAGTGAATATCAGAAATTTGATCTGTTTACAAGTAGGTTTTTGCAATTGTTTAATCGCCCTGCCTTTCAGGACTTTTTATCATTCAGGGCAGAATATCCTAAGGAGACAGAAACATTATTTACTACTTATTTCAAAAAAGTTGAAAACATGGAAACACATCATTCTGAAATTGTAGCTTCAGCCAAGGCTTTGGGAAAATGGATTAACAAGGCCGCAAAAAAGGCTGCTTTCGAGGATATTAAAAACAATGAAAAGCAATTGAAACAAAACAGCACTGAATTCTGGAAAAAATATCAACAGGCAAAATCGAAATTTCTTGTTGAACTGGAGAGTTCTGCTTTCTCTGCACGAAGTGGTGATGCTTTATGTATGCAGGTGATAAGAAGGGCTGGTTTGTTGTCAAATTCCGATGTTCCATCAGAGTCTTCCCTTTTTATGGAGAAAACGGCAAGTGGCGAAGTTGATCTGGATAAAGCAAAAAACTTACTCATTGCTTTTTCAAGGTTAAAAGCTGAGAGAAAGGGACAAGAACATGATGAAATTCAGGAAAGTGAACTGAAAACAGAAGATGATAATGACTATTCAGTCGTGTAATTTTTAACCACCAAAATTTAGGACAATGGAAATTCAAGGAATTTTAATTACAGCACTTGCTCCATTTGAAAACCACATGGCAAATGGAGGAGAAAAACTTTTAGGTAATGCATCTTCCATTAAAAGAAGACCGGATGGCAAAGTATATGTTTCCGGTCAGATGCAAAGGCATGTTTTGTTTTCTGCCATTGATCGATTAAATGAATCCTATAATGATAAAGGAACTACGTTCGTGTCAAACGGGGATGGTATTAGCAACCAAATAGAAAATGACTTACGTGCTGATATGGGAGGCTTTATGCATCCTTCCCGGGGAGATTATTCCGGCAGGAGAACAGCTCCTTTGTCAGCTACACCTGCTGTAGCTTTGGATGAAAGTCAAGTAGGAAGGGATTTACTGATCCGTATTCAATCGAATGTAAAAGGAGAACAAGTCTATTCTGATGGATATATTGAAAGAGATAAAAAAACAGAGGAAGAAGCTGCAGATGAGAACCAACAGAAACAGGCCTTGGCTACCAAAGAATTTAGCCAACAGGATATTATGTACATGAATTTCTTTCTTGATATTGGAATGCTTGGTCTATCAAAAGCATTTAAATATAAGGGAGGTTTTAACTTAGGTAAGAAATATTACAAACATGTGAAAGAATCTGAGCGAAAAAGGAGGGTAGAGATTTATCTCAAAGCCACGAAAATGATGAATGATTATGCTAATCAAGCAAGAAACGCTGTTAGTGGTGAACCCCAGCGGGTACTCATAGTATTTGACACAGTTTTAAGCCGTAAAGCAAGCCGTTATTTCATTGCTTCCGATAAAGAACGTGAGAATATATTGGAAGAGTTGAAAGATCGAAATGCAAAGTATATTATCGGAGATGATACAGGCGAGAAAAGTGTCCATCAAGCATACAAAGAGGCGTTGGAATTTCTGAACAAACAGGACAACTCTTTGTATGATCCTTCTAAGGGCTCTGAACCAGTTTCATTTGCAGATGCATTTGGGAAAAATGACTGAATCTGATAAATACTTAGCAAAGTCTTTTGGAATCACATTCGAGGAGCACACCCAAAATGTGGTTGACGAAGGTATGCTTATTGCTGATTCTTCACCTTTCTTATGCCACAAGTACACGAAGAAAGTAGGAAAGGACTTAATTAAGAGATTAGAAATTGCCTGTAAGTTTCATGATTCCGGTAAAAAGCATAGTAAATGGCAAGAAGCATGCAGGAAAGATTATGAAAACTACGTATCGTGGAAAAAACGGACTGGCGGTAATTTCCAAGAATATCAAAAGCAGTTTAATGAACAGGCAGGTAAATATTTAAGAAAAGCTGGTATTCGTCATGAGTTTCAATCTCTTATTTTCCATGAGGGTAACAATTTGCCATTTCCTTTACAAGCCGCTATTGGGGCTCATCATGGCAAATTGAATTTTCAATATGAGGAACGTTGGAAAAAAGAGGGGGCCGGAAAGTTTTGGGCTAATTTTCGAAAAGAAAGTAATCGAATTTCTGAAAATGAAAGCTTTAAAGAAGTTGTAAAAACACACTATGAGTATTCCGCTGTCCGAGGGTTACTACAATTGGCAGACCACAGAGCAAGCGCTATTGAAGAAGGGTATGAATTACCTGAATTTGCAGGCTTTGAATATAAATTCCCGTGGAAAGAAAAGCGAAGTGTACAGAAATTAGTGGATGAACATTCTAATGAGAGTCTTTTATTAATAAGAGCTCCTACTGGGGCGGGTAAAACGGATGCAGCTTTATTATGGGCTTCAAAGCAGATACAAGAACATAAAAAAGCTGACCGCCTAGTTATTGCTATGCCTACCCGTTTTACTTCTAATGCTTTGTCAATCAGTGTTACTGAAAATCTGTCTCAAACTGGTCTATATCATTCCAGTGCATGGTCTGCAAAATTTCATAAGCAGATTGAAAAAGGAGAAACAACAATAGAAGTAGCTAAAAAAGAACATGAATTTGCAAGGCTTCTTCAGACACCTGCTACAATTTGTACTATTGACCATCTTTTGATGGCATTAACCTTAACCCGGGAAGATCACCATTTAATTTCTTTCAATCTCGCTAACTCATGTCTTGTAATTGATGAAGCGGATTTTTATGACGATTTCACCCAAGCCAATATTATTGTTTTGCTTGAGGCTCTCAGTAAACTTCAGGTTCCTGTTTTAATTATGAGCGCTTCATTACCGGAATCGATTACAAAACTGTATAGTCAAACAGGCTACGAATTAAATGACATTAAAGAAGATATATCCGGCACAACCGAACCGCGATTTGAAGTAAAATCAATTGCAAAATACACAAAGGTTTCAGAATTAGAATCCTATTTAAAGGTGTGCAAGGACAAGGAGAATGCAATTATTTATGCTAATACAGTAGATAAAGCACTGGAGTTTTATAATTGGTTTGATGATAAAGATGATGTAATTCTTTATCACAGCCAATTTACAGAACCCGATAAAAAAAGAAAAGAGGATGATTTATTAACTAGACTTGGGCCTGATGCGTGGGAAAATAATACTGCAAAAGGAATAGCAATTTTAACCCAAATCGGAGAAATGAGTATCAACATCAGTGCTGATGTAATGATAAGCGATATTTGCCCTATAGATAGATTGACCCAGCGAGTGGGTCGTCTTTGTCGTTTTGATAATCAAAAATTAGGTGCGCTTCACATACTCAAGCCCCTAAAAGATAGAAGTTTGTATCCTGCTCCATACGGAAATTATGACCGAAAGAATAAAGAATGGATACCAGCAAAAGCATTGGAAGAATCAATTTGTTTAATCGAAAAGAAGGAATATTCCTCTAAGGAATTAGTCGATTTAATTAACAAAATTTATTCTTATGAAAAGATCATTCCCTCAAGTTATGCGCAAGAGAACGCTAAAAGGTTGAGAGAGCACTTTAGTTATAATTGGCTTATTACCTCAAAACAAATTTCAAAAGAGGATGATACTGATACAAATTTTTGGTCCAGCAGAGATATTCCCTCACAAGACACTGTTTTTGTATCAATGCCTGATAAAACTTATTTCGAAAATTATTTAGCGTTTCAAAACTGGAAAATCGAGAATTCTATTGAACTACCTGTTTACTTGATCGAAAAAGGAAGAAAAAATCATATAATTGATTTAAAGGAACTTCGTGTGAAGGAAGATATGATAAAGATTTATATTTTAAGAGAAGGATTCTATTCATATGAATTTGGAATAAAGTTAACAAGCGAATCCCAGTTTCTATAAGCTTAATGTGCTTGCTGCAATAAAAGGGATAATATACATTTTCTAATTACAAAATAACTCGGAATTGTTGAGTGTAATGGATATTCTGCCAGGTGTAAATTTTCTTTACTTTTTGTTAAAATGTAAATGCAGTAATTGGAGCATAAAGAATATAAAGTTATTTATATAATAAAAATTGTTCTGCCACCACAATAGCTCGCTCAAGTCCAGCACCCTTTACCTGAGAAATAAATTGAGCCATGCTCCACACCATCCGTCTCACCAACTTCTTCAGCTTCAAGGATGAAACCATTCCGCTGGAGGAAGACGCCAACATCCTGCTGGGGGTCAACGGGTCGGGCAAAACCAACCTGATCAAGGCCATCCAGCTCTTGCGGGATGGCGTATCCGGGGAGGATGCACTCAAAAAACTCATTGTGGAGAAGTGGGGCGGCTGGGACAACATTTACTGCAAAGCCGGGGAAAACAGCCAGTTTCCGAATTCCATTGGCCTGGCATTCACGCTTAGAGCGGACGCCCTCTCAAAATACGGCTTCGGTTTCTTTGAAAATGTGGTGTACAAGATCATCCTCATCAAAAAGCCCAACATCGATAATTACTATGTGAGCGAGTCCCTGCAAACCGCTGGCAAAGGGGATAATGACAACTTCACCTATATCGACTTCCTCAATGGCAGGGGCAAGCTGCACGAACATGCCTCTTTTCAAGGCCAATCCAGCGAGGGGCAGCTCAAAGAGCCTGATAAAAAGTACGGGAAACTCATCAGTTATGAGGATCAGGATCCCCAAGAGCTCGTGCTGGGCCGCATATTCGATTCAGACCGTTACTATGAGATCAACACCGTGAGAAAGGCCATTGCCGATCTTTCCTACTATCCCTACTTCAATACAGCGCCCGGCAGCCAGATCAGGAGGGCTGTGCAGGCAACGGGAGGCAAAAGGCTGAATGCAGATGGCGGTAATTTGCCTCAGATCCTCAACACCCTGAAGATCAATCACAAGAACGAGTTCAGCAAGATCACCGATTGCCTGCGAGAAGTGAACGAGAACTTCCGGGGCTTCGATTTCAATTTCCTCGGCTCCGGCTCATTCGAGCTGATGCTGGATGAAGACCATCTGGGAAGTGCGGTTCACGTCACGCATATTTCCGATGGCACTTTGTACTACCTCTGTCAATTGGCGATCTATTACAACCCGGCACGCGGCAATTTCATAGCCATTGACGAGCCCGAAACCGGCCTTCATCCGGACATGATGCACAATCTTACAAAAGCAATCAAAGAAAGCTCCGGCACTTCCTGCTACCTCGTTTCCACCCATC
>PXTV01000202.1:19400-23258 GCA_003022985.1 Bacteroidetes bacterium SW_11_45_7
GAGGGGTTTTGAAAAAGAGGATGACAACACCACCAGGGTAGTTCAATATTCAGAAGAAGACTTTGCTGGATGGTACGATGCATTTAAAACCGGCAAAATGTGGCGCGAAGGGGATTTTGGCGGTAATAGATGGTAAAAATGTTCATGCTGATGAAGCATAAGCCAACGCTGTTTATAGAAGGAGATAGTAACCTCAAAAAGGGGTTCAAGCAATTGATCTCAAAGGAGATCAAAAAGAAGTTTTCTATTAAAATGGGAGAGGGAAAACACACAACTATTAGAAAGTTTAAGCACGATAAGCTAAGTTCTGTCAAGTTTCTGCTGATTGATCTTGACGGTGCGGAAAGCAAAAAACCAAATGACATAACGGCAAATAGTCTGACTGAATTCAGCGAACGGTCCTTTTACATGATCCAAAAGATGGAAGGGTGGTTTTTATCTCAACCCGAAAAACTGGATAGTCATTGGCAAATAAGCTCTTTTAGTAGCATTCAAAAGCATGGCAAGGAATTTCCCGATCCTGACAACTGGATTGATGAACAACTCAAAAAGTACGGCAAGCGGTATCACAAAACAAGAGACCCTATTGATATTTTAGCAAACCTTGATATTGAAAGATTGAAATCGGATTTTGAGGAAGTCAAAGAATTAGTAGATTCCATGCATGAGCAATTGCGAAAACAATGATGGAAAGCTTAACGTGTGCGGTTTGCCCTGCCTTTATTAATCGGGCAATCAGAGCATTATAGCGGTGTTTAAAGGTTGGTTGATTCGTTCCTTCTTTAACTAAAATCCATAGAAATCAATATATTGTGCTTTGATTCCTTATGTCCATTACCCCCACACTACTGAACTACTACCACCTCTGCCCGCGCAAGTGCTGGCTTCATGCGCATGGCATTCACATGGAGCAAGAGAGCGATACCGTCTATGAAGGCAAGCTCATCAGCGAAACCACCTACACCGGGCGCTCAAGGAAATACACCGAGCTGGACCTCGGCATCGCTAAGATCGACTTTTACGACCCGGAGAACAAGGTAGTCCACGAAGTCAAGAAGAGTAACAAGATGGAAGCCGCCCATGAGTGGCAGGTGAAATATTACCTCTGGCTGCTGGAACAACAAGGCGTGGAAGGCCCAACGGCCATCCTCGAGTATCCCAAACTGAAGAAAACAGAGGAAGTCTATCTGACAGAACCGGATCGCGCTTATTTGGAAGAAACACTGGCCAACATTGAGCAGTTGCTTGATCAGGAAGAGTGCCCGCCATTGCAAAAGAAAACCATCTGCAAGAAATGCAGCTTCCACGATTTCTGCTGGAGCGGGGAAGATGAGGGACAGGGGGCATAATATAATTGACAGGATAAACAGGTAAAAGACAAGATGAGTAATGAAATTGACAGGATTGACAAGATGAACAGCTAAAAGACAAGATGAATAATAGAGTTGACAGGATTACCATTATGAACAGGCAAAAGACAAGATGATAAATTGAATTGACAAGATTGACAGGATAAACTGTGAACAGTGGATAACAAGACCATAATAATATGAAAGAAGGTATGGCGGAAAGTGGCCTGCCAATAGACCAATTAACCAAAGAAGTGATCGGTTGTGCCTATGATGTGCACAATGAGTTGGGAGCAGGGTTTCTGGAAAAAGTTTATGAGAATGCGCTAACAATTGAATTAGAAGAACACGGGTTACCCGTTCAACAACAATTTTCCATTAATGTCTATTTCAGAAACAGAAAAGTCGGAGAATATAGTGCTGATTTATATGTAGATAGACGATTAATTGTGGAGCTGAAAGCGGTTGAGAACCTGACCAAAGAGCATGAAGTGCAGGTTGTCAATTATCTGGCTGCCACGAATCATGATATCGGGCTACTGATCAATTTTGGTTCATCGGTGGTCGTTAAACGCAAATACCGTCAATACCTCAAGACATGATGAACACGATTTACAGAATAATTTTTTGGCCTTAATGGTAATACAAAATGAATGTTATAAAAGTTGTATTGTTAATTCTTCTGCCTCCAAAAATCCTGTATATCATGTCAATCCTGTCAAAAAACCAAACTTGTACATCCTGTTAATATACCAAACTTGTACATCCTGTTAATCCTGTTAATATACAAACCATCCTGTCGCAATCATGAAGAAGACGTATTATCTATTCAACCCTGGCCGCCTCAGCCGCAATGACAACACACTCAAGTTCGTCCCGCGCGATGAGGACGGCAACGAAGACAAGCCCAAGTACCTGCCCATTGAAGGCATTGACGACCTCTACGTCCTCGGCCAGCTTGACGCCAACAGCGCTATGTTCAACTTCCTGGGCCAGAAACAGGTAGCCGTCCATTTTTTCGACTATTACGAAAATTACACCGGCTCCTTCATGCCAAGGGAAAATCTCTTATCCGGGAAAATGATTGTCCAGCAATCGTTGCACTACTCGCGCCCTAAAAAACGCATTGAACTGGCGCGCCAATTCGTGGAAGGCGGTTCGTTCAATATGCTCAAAAACCTCCGCTATTATGCCAACAGGGGCAAAGAACTCACATCTCATATCGAAACCATCGAGACGTATCGCCAGCAGATCGAAGCCGCTGAAACCGTGGAAGAGCTGATGGGTATTGAAGGCAACATCCGCCAGGTTTATTATCAGAGCTTTGATAATATCCTGAATGAGCTAAAAATGGAAGGCCGTAGCAAGCAGCCCCCAACCAACGAAGTGAACACGCTGATCTCATTTGGCAACATGATCTGTTACACCCAATGCCTGCGAACCATTCACCACACGCAGCTCAATCCAACAGTCAGTTTTTTGCATACACCCGGTGACAGGCGTTTCTCATTAGCCCTTGACATAGCCGAAATATTCAAACCCATTCTGATCGACAGGGTGATTTTTAAGGTGCTGAACAAAAAGGAAGTACAAGCCAAGCACTTCGACACCCAGGTGAATGGCTGCGTCTTGAAACAAGCGGGGAAGAAGGCGTTTATCGGGGCCATTGAGCAACGTTTGACCGAAACCATTCAGCACCGCACACTCAAGCGAAAGGTGAGTTATAAGCATTTGGTGAAATTGGAGTGCTACAAAGTGGCCAAGCACATCCTTGGCATGGAAACCTATCAACCGTTCAAGGCTTGGTGGTAAAGCTGACAGGATGAACATGATTGACATGATAACTTTAGTTGGCGAAAACGAAATGCGGATAAGCTGTTATATAACAAATAACAGGAAGAACTTATTTCTGAAAATCAATATTTTGAATCCTGTTAATCCTGTCCATACTGTGCATCCTGTCAATCCTGTCTATTCCGTGCATCCTGTTAATCTTGTTCATCCTGTCTATTCTGTCAATCCTGTCTATTCCATGCATCCTGTTAATCTTGTTCATCCTGTCTATTCTGTCAATCCTGTCAAAAAATAAAGTCTCATGTATGTAATCCTTGTGTATGACGTCAATGAAAAGCGCGTAGCCAAGATGCTAAAACTTTGCCGCAACTATTTGAACTGGATTCAGAACTCGGTATTTGAAGGCGCCATTACCGAAGTTAAGCTCAAAGAGCTCAAGGCCAGAGCAATGGAAATCATGGACATTGAAGAAGACAGTCTGATCATCTTCAAAAGCAGAGAAGAACGTTGGCTCGATAAGGAAGTGATGGGCGAAGAAAAGAACAAGCCCGAGCAATTTTTGTGAATCACAGGTTGTCGATGGGCAGAAAAAATGGCCTTGCAATATTATCTTTCCCTGCCTTCTTATTCCGATGCTTAATCCCGACCCCCTGCCATGTCTCATTTATGCTGAAGTCGTCACTCCCCGGGCAAAAGCAGCTTATTGGAGACAGAC
>PXTV01000203.1 GCA_003022985.1 Bacteroidetes bacterium SW_11_45_7
CATCAAGGTTATGAATGAAGCTTTGAGTGATGCAGGCTTAACAACATCCCACATAGACTACATCAACACCCATGGTACGTCAACGCAATTGGGTGATGTTGTGGAAGTCAATGCTATTGAAAAGGTTTTTGGTGACCACACTTACGAGTTGAATATCAGTTCCACCAAATCGATGACAGGTCACCTTCTCGGGGCTGCCGGAGCTATTGAAGCAATTGCCAATGTGATGGCTGTTTCCCGTGATACAGTCCCGCCCACCATCAACAATCAAGTAAAAGATGAGAAGCTGGACGATCGCCTCAACCTCACTTTAAATGAACCTGTGACAACAACAGTTAATGCTGCTCTTAGCAACACGTTTGGTTTTGGCGGCCACAATGCGGCTGTGATCTTCAAAAAACCTGAGTGATTTTTTGGTTCACCCCTTTCAACTTTACAACCTCTTTTTCTCCTCCTGTAAACAATTTAACCGCTTTATCCATCAACGCACAGGCCGGCTCCCAAAGAACGCCTATCTCTTCCAGCTCGCCTTTCAACACAAATCCCTCTACCCTGGTATAACCCAAAATAACGAACGATTAGAGCTGCTCGGTGACGCCATTCTCTCTGCTGCTGTGACGGATTACCTCTATCGTTCTTACCCGGAGCAGACAGAGGGTTTTTTAACGGAAATCAAATCGCGGCTGGTCAGTAGAAGTCAGTTGAATCAAATTGCTCAGACGCTCGGCCTTAACCAATATGTGCAAGCTGATATCAGCGAGGAAGACCTGCAGCGTAATGCTATATTGGGCAATACGCTTGAAGCCCTGACCGGTGCTGTTTATCTGGATGGTGGCTATACGGCTGCACGGAAGTTTATCGAAAAGAAAATCATCAAGGATGTCATCAATCTTGAAGATGTTATTCAGAGCGATGACAACTATAAAAGCAAGTTGGTGGAATGGGCACAGCATGTTGGCAAAGAAGTGAGGTTCCGGCAGCTTAAGGCGGAAACCATTAACGGCCATCAATATTTTACATGTGGTGCATATATGGATGACCAATTAGTGGGCCAGGGAAGTGGTTACAGCAAAAAAGAAGCCGAACAGTTAGCGGCCAAAGAAGCACTTGCAACCTGGTCAAATGAACATCACAGCAACTGACCTAAGAGCCGGTATTACCATTTTTCTGCGGCTGCCACCCCTGAATGGAAAAAGTTGAGAAGATCGCTTCAAGCTGGCGCATCAGCTTCTTCTTGTCTTTGCCGGGGGCATAGACAAATCCATCCATCAAAATCATCTGCTTATGCTTCCGGTCGAGTAAGTAGTAATTGAGGAATGGCCCACCCATAAAATCGTTTTCCATCCGCCATAAACCACGGTTTTCGTAGACCTCATAACCATTCAATTTCGTCTTTTTACTGATAGGGCCAAGAATGGTGTCCGTTGACATATACGACCCCTTCACTGTCGATTCGACATATTTTTTTCCTAAGCTGTTGCGCCACAAGATGCCCTTATTGGCAAATTGTGCATTGTCATAGGGCTTTTTACTCAGCATAAGATTGATGGTGATCTCATCAGTATCATATCTTAACCACATGAAGTTCTTTTTATCCATGGCTTTTTTGTAGTTTGAGGGAATGCGCAGATTGATAGCGAACTTTTCCCGGACCCGCTCGGTGAGCTGATTATTCGTTCCTTCAATATAAACAAGGGATTTGTATTTATCGAGCTCGGAGTTTTGAAACAATTCAATAAAGCGCTGATGGTTTCTGTGGATCACTTTTCCAAGAGTTGATCTGTCCGGGGCAAACAGATAGCAATGGAGCTGGGGCTTCGCCCACCGATTCCTTTTGATAAAGGAATAAAATCCTTGATTGCTCTTAGCTCTTTTAAGCTGCTTGTCACCCAGCATTTCGCGTATGTGATTGGCTGTAGGATGATTCCTGTCAAGAACACCTACGAAAAGCACATTCCTGAACTTTCTAAACAGATCCTTGAACTTATCATAGCTGGTTTGCTTGACACCAAAAATCGGTTCGGGCTGGGGCAAGACCATAAAACTTGCCCTGAAGTATTTGCGAATGGAATCCCCGAGCGGCCCTTCCCAAGTGCTATCGTTCATCACCACCAGAACCTCGTCATGCGAACCGGAGGAACTTGGCATGACTCCGGCCTGTCGCTGTTGCTCTTCTGTACAAGAAGTCAGAACAATAAAGAATCCAAAGCAAAAGAGGGGGAGGAAAAAAAACGCCTTAGCTTTCTTCTCTACAATTGGCATAAGATCATACATTTATCGGTTACTTTTTAGCGAAAGATAACGGATTCATGAGGGAAAAGGAAAATTCAGTTATAGAATAAGGGGTTTAGAGGTTCCTGATAACAATGTGGCTAAAGCCAATATTCTATAGGCTTTTGAACCCTTGGCTGGCAACTTTCCGAAAGTTACCGAAAAAAAAGGCGGTACATGAAATCCCTCAAACGGAAAACTTTTGGAAAGTTATTCAATATTCATTGCCGTTGGCTGAAGCCAGCGGGTAATAATCAATTCATCATAGCGGCTTTAGGCGCATTTTTGTACCCACAACCATTGGAACCCGTGGCCGTGTTATTCTATTCAATTAAATGAAGTCTTAATGCATGCGTTAATTCGTTAATCAAGACAATAATCGCTACAAATAGCCAGTTCCCCCGCTAACGTTCAAGAAGCGGATTGTTAATATTCCTTACCTTCGTACACCACATATTTGTTCACAGAACCCCCGATCAATGGCAGACGAAAAAAAAGGCCGTCATTCACAGATCGTGTTTGACATCGACTTTAACGAGAACGATATCCCCACAAATATCCGCTGGCAATCAAAAGATGGCGACAATGAGGAAACGCGCGACTGCAAGACGATGATGGTAGCTATGTGGGATCCGAACGAGCGCAATACCCTGCGCATGGACTTATGGACGGACGAGATGCAGATCGATGAAATGCATATTCACTTCCTGCAAACCCTCATGACAACCGCTGAAAGCTACCAAAAGGCAACGGGCAACCCCTTTGTGGTGGACGAAATGAAAAAGTTTTGCGAACAGATTGCCGAGAAAACAAAAGAGTGGGAGCAGCAACAAACCGACCAACAAGATCAGCAAGGTGGGCAGCAGCAAGAAGGCGGCCAAGAAAACGTTCATTAACTGACATTTCTTATACCGAAGAGATTAAAGTTGAATGTTTAAGGTTCAATGAACTTCATTTTGTCATGTTTTATGAATGATAGGGCATCAACACTTTGAACTTTGAACCTTGAACTTCATTTACATTTCTTTCCCTTCTATCAATTTTTTAGCCCCCATAACCCAGAGATCGTGATCATTGAGACTGTCGACAAGCTGCACTTTTTCACCGCCCATCTCGCGGAAATCTTCATCGTACTCGATGCCGATTTCGTAGATCGTTTCGAGGCAGTCGGAGACAAAGGCCGGGCAAAACACCAGCAAGCGCTTGTAGCCCTTCTCCGCTAAGTCCTTAACCACCTCTACGGTGTAGGGCTTCACCCAGGGATCATTGCCCAGCCGGGATTGAAAACAGACCGTGTAACGCTCTTCAGGGATATCGAGCTCATGGGCAATGGCCTCGGTTGTAGCAAAGCAATTGGCCCGGTAACAATAGGCATTTTCAGCACCCCTGTTTTTACAGCACTCATCGCTGAGTTGGCAAACATTGTAGTAATCGCCCTTTTTGATCTGGCGTTCGGGTAAGCCGTGATAGCTAAACAGGATGTGATCGAAGGAAGATGGATCGTATTGTTGGCCCAGCTCTGCAAAGGCCTTGATCATATCGGGCTGTGCCTCGTACTTGCTGATAAACGATATATCGGGAATGATTTCCCACCGCGAGATGATCTCCATCACTTTTTCCTGCACAGAACCGATTGTAGCTGAAGCGTATTGGGGGAACATCGGCAAGACAATGATCTTCTCCACGGCCGCTTTGCGCAGCTGCTCAAGCCCTTCATGAATGGAGGGCTGCTGGTAGCGCATACTCAAAGCGACCTCGTAGCTTTCACCGAGTTGGTCTTGCAGCTTATGGGCAAAGCGCTGGCTGTAAACCAACAATGGTGATCCTTCATCGAGCCAGATTTCCTTATAGGTTTGGGCTGAGCTCTTGGAGCGGAAAGGAGCGATAATACAGCGTACCAGGAAATTCCTGAGAACAGGATTGACATCGATCACCCGTTTATCGAGCAGGAATTCCTTCAGGTACTTGTAAACGTCCCGGCGCTTAGAGGTCTTTGGTGTGCCCAGATTGACGAGCAGTACGCCTGTTTTCGATGCCTGCCTCAAGTGCTTTGTCTTTAATCGGTGAACTGATAACCTACTCCTCTAACAGAGTGAAAGTGGCTCGGGTTTTTGGGATCGGTCTCAAAATACTTGCGGAATTTGAGAATGAAGTTGTCGATGGTCCTTGTGGAGGGAAACACATCGTACCCCCACACGTTTTGAAGAATTTGCTGGCGCGAAACAACTTCGCCCTTTTTGTCGATGAGCAGTTTGAGCAGTTTCGCTTCGCGATTCGTCATGCGGAATGAGCCATTGTTCCCCTCCGCTTTGTAAGAATCGAAATTAATGCGGTTATTATCAAATTCGTAAATATGTTGTTCGGTTGTTCCTTCTTGTTTCTTTTGGCGCTTCAAAAGGGCACTCACCCGTAACATCAGCTCCTCAAGGTTAAAGGGTTTTGTCAAGTAATCGTCTGCACCCAATTTAAAGCCGCTTACTTTGTCCTGGCTCGCATCTTTGGCTGTTAGAAAAAGAACCGGTACTTCTTCATTCTCCAACCTGATTTTCTCGCAAACAGCAAAACCGTCCATCTCGGGCAACATCACATCAAGGATGATCAAGTCGAAGCGCTGCTGTTGAAAGGTGTCAACCGCTTTTGCCCCATCGCCAACAGCCACAACCTCATATCCATCCATTTCAAGATTCATGCTGATGTTTTCCCGGAGTGATTGCTCGTCCTCCACCAGCAAAATGCGGTCGTTGGCCATTGGAAAAAACGATTTCTTTAGCGGCAAATGTAGCAAATGACGAGCATTGGACAGGATGCACTCAAAAGGAAGGAATTCTTCTATTGTTGAAGTACCGGCATCATAACCTTAACCACAGCACCTTGCGGCTCGTTGTTGCGGATCCAGGCCGTCCCATCATGATACGCCATGATACTTTTGACGAGGAAAAGACCAAGGCCGGCCCCCTTTGTGGAGCGCGTATCTTCATTGCCAATGCGATAAAATTTGTTAAAAACACGCGCCTTTTCCTGATCAGGTATCCCCTGGCCACGGTCTGCTACATATATCACAGCCATGCCATCCCGCTCCTTGACCGTCACTGAAATGGGTTCTTTTGACGGGCTGTATTTTATAGCATTTTCAAGAAGATTTGTAATAACTGATCGCAAGGCATGACGATCCCCTTTCACAGTCAAATCATGATAAATCGAGGTGTCGATTTGATGGTCTGTTCCTCTCTTCTGCTTGTCAACAATATCATTGACCAAAGGAATGAGATCGATGATCTCGAATTCGCTGCTGTACCGTCCCTCCTCGATCTTTGTTGCCAGAAGAATGTTGTTAACCAAGTCCTCAAGACGCTCGGTATCCTGCAATGAGTTGGTGACAACTTTCTGCTTGTTGTCCTCGCTCAGGTCTTTCCTGCCAAGGGTTTGCAGAGCAAGTTTGATCGATGAAAGAGGAGACTTGAGCTCGTGCGTAATGGACAAAAGGAAGTTTTTCTGCTGATTGGCCAGCTCGATTTCACGAAAAAATGTACTTCTGATTTTATAAATGCCCGCTATAAGAATCAGCAAAAACACAGCGCCCTCTCCCACTATCATATAGATTTGCGAATAATAGTCATCCTCGATTTCCCCGTAGCGTTCGGTATCCCGAAAATCACCCGCTTTGTTCTCTTGCTTGTGGCGGAGTTCCAGAATGGTCTTTTGCTGCTCGAACTCCCGGTAGTTTTTATCCAGCAACAAATAACACCACCACCCGAACGAGGCAATCCCGTAAATGACCACCAGGTAGAAGATGAGGAGAGGCTTGCGGAAATTGTTGGACCATTGAGACATGAAGCAAGCTGATTAGAGGGGTTGAAGAGGTTCAAGATTCAATGTTGAAAGTTCAATGTGTAATTGGGATTTACCATGTATTGACTCCTTTGCCAAGTCTCCACTTTGAAATTTGGACTTTAAGCATTGAACTTTTAGCTAATTCGCAGGTTCCCTGGCAAATACCTCGTCCATACTTTCGCACATTTTCGCTTTTGCTGTTTCGATGTCCTCCTGTGTATGGGCATAGGACATAAATGCCATCTCAAAACCCGAGGGGCCAAAGTAAATGCCCCGCTCCATCATGGCGCTGTGCAGTTGTTTGAAGTACTCACCACTCTTGGGGTGGATATCAGCCATCGAGCGCACCTCGGCCTCATCTTCGCCAAAGGATATCCACATGATGGAGCCGATATGGAAGAGTTTAACCGGATACCTGTGTTCTTTGGCGTAATTGTGAACCGGTTCGATCAGTGAAGCTGTCTTTTGCTCCATCTCTTCGTAAAAGCCCTCCTGTAAACAGGCTTTGATCTGAGGAATACCTGCTGCCATCGCCACAGGATTGCCGGCCAGCGTACCGGCCTGGTAAACAGGGCCATCGGGCGATACGTGCTGCATGATCTCATCCCTGGCGCCATAGGCACCAACAGGCATGCCGCCTCCTATGACCTTGCCATAGGTGACAATATCCGGTGCGATATTGTAATAGCCCGCAGCCCCTTCAAAGCCGGGACGGAAGCCCGAGAGCACTTCGTCAAAGATGAGAAGGGAGTGATTGGCCACACACTGATCTTTGACAAATTGCAGAAATTCCGGATGCTGGATCAGCAAACCTGTATTGGCAGGGATGGGCTCCATGACCACAGCACCCAGTTCATCACCGTGTTCGGTAAACGCTTTCTTAAGTGCTTCGCGGTCGTTGAGCGGTACCACAATGGTTTCTGCTGCCAGTGTATCGGGCACGCCAGCAGATGATGATTCGCCAAAAGTGGCAAGGCCTGAGCCGGCTTTTACCAGCAGCTGATCCACATGACCGTGATAGCACCCCTCGAACTTGAGAATTTTGTTGCGGCCGGTATAAGCTTTTGCTAAGCGCAGGGCCGACAGAACTGCCTCTGTCCCTGAACTCACGAAGCGGATCTTGTCGATAAAGCGGTTATGATCGACAATGAGCCCGGCCAGCTCGTTTTCCTGCCGTGTAGGAGCGCCAAACGATGTGCCGTTTTCAACCGTTTCCTTAATGTTGCTAACGATGCATTCGTGAGCATGACCAAGGATCAGCGGGCCGTAGGAACAGCAAAAGTCGATGTATTCGTTGCCGTCTGCATCCCAAATGCGGCTTCCTTTGCCTTTGTCGATAAACAGCGGTTTGCCCTCAACAGCTTTAAATGCTCGCACAGGCGAATTCACGCCACCGGGAAAATCCTTCACTGCTTCATCGTAAAGGGCATTGGATTGCTGGCGATTCATAGATTGGGCATTTTCTTTAGCAACAATTTGTCGAGTGGCAAGTTCGAAGATAAGGGATTGATGGTAAAGTCCGCAGTAAGAAACAATGAGTCCTGTCACCTTTCATCAAGCGTTTTATGAATGGCCGATCAAATTTGCACTAACTAAAGGGTTATAACCAATTCCATAACCATTGCCAATCAGATCGATTAGAGCTTTAGCTTATCGTGCAGGTCATCTCCTCTTGTCATCCTTAAGCAATGAAATAGTCATGGAAAAAAAGAAGCTCAATACACCCAAACCCGCAGCAAATACGTCTTCTGCCATGCAAAATACCTGAGCCATCTTACTTACCATCAACTATTTCTCCCTTATCTTTGTATTGAATTAAGTAGAATCAAAGAAGAATAAGTGGCTCATCCAGACGAATTAAACCAACTTCAAAACGAACTTGAAGGCGATTTCTATACCGATACCATGCAGCGGTCCATCTACGCGACCGATGCCTCATCGTACCGCGAGATGCCGCTGGCCGTGGCCGTCCCCAAAACCAAGGCCGATCTCAAGAAGCTGATCCGCTTTGCACGTACCCACAAAACATCATTGATCCCGCGTACGGCAGGGTCATCCCTGGCAGGCCAGGTGGTAGGCAATGGCATTGTGGTTGATGTGTCCCGCCATTTTACGAACATCCTCGAGACGAAACCCGAACAGGGATGGGTACGCGTTGAACCGGGCGTTATCCGCAACGAACTCAACATGCACCTGGAGCAATACGGGCTGTTCTTC
>PXTV01000204.1:0-898 GCA_003022985.1 Bacteroidetes bacterium SW_11_45_7
TCATTTGTTGACCAGTTGAACGAGTAAGGTGGTGTACTTCCGGTAACAGTGATATCGATTTCGCCATCCTTACCACCATTGCAACTTACATCTTTGATAGTGGCAGCAGTAATGTTGAGTTCAGAAGGTTGATCGATTGTGGCAGTTTGATAAACAGCACATCCGTTTGAGTCTCTTATGCTCACGTTGTAGGTGCCGGCAGGCAGGTTGGTAAAGGTATTGGACGTTTGATAAGTGGACCCACTATCGATCGAATGCTCGAGCGATCCCGAACCGCCATTGGCAAAAATGGTGATTGACCCGGTGCTGTCGCCAAAACAAGTTATATCCTGCGTGGCAATATTTGTGATATTGATTTTAGGCGGTTGGTTCACAGTGGTATTGCTGGTTACGCTGCATCCGCCATCATCTGTAACAGTTACGCTGTAATTGCCCGCGCTTACGCCTGAATTGGTATTGTTTCCGCTACCGGGGCTCCAGTTATAACTATAGGGCGTCAAACCGCCTGAAACGAAAACGGTTACCGAGCCATCACTTCCCCCAAAACAAGTTGTATTGCTAACATTGAAGGAATCGATGGCCAGGCCGGTACTCACATTGACCGTTACACTTGCACAGTTCGTTGTTGTACAGTTTCCTTCAGCACGTACATAGTAGGTTGTCGAAGAAGAAGGACTTACATTGATAGAGGCATTTGGACTGGACGAGGTTGCCACAAGTGTGGTGCCACATCCATCTTTATACCAGAACCATTGTGCGCCTTGTGCTAAGGAACCACCCGATTGGGTTAAAGTTGTCAAACTGCCCGTACATATCGAAGAAGGTGAAGCTGATGCACTTGATGGAGCAGTTGACGGTTGATTGACAGTAATGGTGACGGTGTCCGAGTAACGTGTTC
>PXTV01000204.1:979-3251 GCA_003022985.1 Bacteroidetes bacterium SW_11_45_7
GTGATATCAGTCCATCCGCCACTACAGCCATTCTGGTATTGCCATTGATAATCGGCATACATGGTGGCACTTGTGTTGCTGCTTAATGTTGATGGGTCATCGCCAGCACAAATGGTTTGATCGCCACTAATTGTACCGGGATTAAGGGCGTCAAATTCATAACGGTATTCAAATTCTACCCCCCAGTCCCAGGTATCGCCATCGCTGGTACAGGAGATAATTTCTGTATAACTATGCCAGGTGCAGGGCTGATTGGTTTCAATGTCGATGATTTTAATGGTCGAGTACCCCCCACATTCACCGTCATCATCGGTTCCGCAACCAAAGGCGTCATCTTCTTCTGCATTGAGTTGAAAATTGAGCGTAGTTGCTGAGGTGTTCGATTGGCTGCGCCAATTCGGATTGGAAATGCCGTACCAATTGCAACCCCCATCATCATTCAAACTTACATTCCAACTGCTCCAGCTATTGTTAATGTTGTCATTCACACGAACATCCCAATCCGGATCCGGGCTTCCTGTGCAACCGACAAATGGAAAACATGGACAATCCTGACAGCCGCTTCCGTCATCAGCATATAAATCAGTTCCATTGACAGTATAGGAGATCGATTGGGCACTTGTATGATTTATGCAACAGCATACAAGAAAAATAGCGGAATAAAACAAGTGTTTCATTATTCCCATGGGGTTTCGGGTTATCGTTGATGTAGGAATTCGTTTCTTAGGAACATGGTAGAAAGACTAACTGGTATGCTAATGTAAAATATCTGTGCTTTCTTACCAACTCAAAATTTGAAACTTATTGCTCTTCATATGAATGCAAAACATGTTACTAATTGCAAGAAGTCTTGAGCAACTATCAATCATGAATTAGCGAATAATGGTGATGCTTCCCTGCTGTTCGATTTCAGAATCGTCAATGAGGGTCCCTTCAAGATAATAGACATATACACCAGACCGCAATTTTTCGCCATTCCTGGTACCATGCCAGGTGGCATTGGGATCGTTGGTTTCGAAAACCAATTCACCCCATCTGTTGAATACCTGAAAGGTGACCTGGTCAAGTGAGCCGTAATCGAGGATTCTCAGTTCATCGTTCACACCATCCTCATTAGGAGAAAAAGCATTGGGAACAAAAACTTCATTACTGCTGCGGACTTTCACTTCTATCTCCGAAGAGACCGTACAGCTGTCTTCACTTATGGCGGTGAGGGTATAAACAGTTGTCGTGTCAGGACTTGCTTCTGGCTGTAAACAATCGTCACAATCGAGCCCAATTGAAGGTGTCCATTGATACTCTTCAATACGTTGCTCAGATGCAACAGCTGGATTGATGGAGACAGCAGCACCTGGCGTTACAATTTTTTGATCCTCCATGTCAATAGTGAGCTCATCCGGCTCCAGGATCGTAAATGTCTTATAGGCCTGGCAACCATTTTGATCGCGCACCATAACTCCCTGTTCTCCTGCCTCAAGCCCTGTGATAACGCTGTCCGTCTGTATCACATTTGGCTTAGCGGAGTATACATAAGGGGGCTGTCCACCCGATGCAGAAACAGTTACTCCATCAATGAACCGCAGCCCATTACCATATCTACTTCTAAAACCGATGTTTCTTGTAAAGGAGGATCAGATGGCTCAATATCCATCACTGTTAATGGTGGCGAACCACCTTACAGTTACTTCTGGTCCAACTTTGGCTTTACCAAAGACCTGACCAATATCCCTGCCGGTGAATATACCGTGATCGTAACAGATGATAACGGTTGTGAAAAAACGGCCACTGTTACCATTGATGAACCTGCACAGGGCCTCAGTGTGGATGTTAATGTGTCCCAGATCAGCTGTTCAGGTGTGGAGAATGGCGAATTGACAGCAAATGTGACAGGTGGTGGCGGTTCTTCGTACAACTTCAACTGGTCCACCGGTGATACAATGCAAAGCATTAGCGGCTTGCCGGGTGGTACTTATGAAGTTACCGTCTCCAACGGTGTCGGTTGTGAAGGGACAGCGGCAGCGGCAATCGAGCAGCCCAACCCCATCAACATCGACATGTCTACCCTCGATAACGACTGCAGTGGCGAACGAAATGGGCAAGCAGTTCCTTTTGTAACAGGCGGCTCACCTCCTTATGATTATTCCTGGCATACAGAGCCTAAACAGACCGATCCTGTAGCGGACAGTTTAGCAGCCGGTTCCTACCGCTTGGTTCTTACGGACAGCAGAGGTTGCCAGGACACTGCTATTGCGGAAATCGAACAACCATCCTC
>PXTV01000205.1 GCA_003022985.1 Bacteroidetes bacterium SW_11_45_7
GAGCGATTCATTCTCTCCATTGCCTTCTTGAACAAATATGCAACAAGGGGTAGGTACCCAATTTACCTTGCTGACAAAAAAATTAAGGTTTATCCCAACCCGGCATCTTGATTTTAGGCCCAGATGGCTGTTAGAGAATCTCAAAGAGGTACGAAGACCATGTTTACATATACTGGGAAGAAGGTATTCCTGCTTGCCGGCAAGAGGGAGATGATTACCATAAAAAGGCAGAAGGCAATGATTTTAGCGCTCGACAAATAAATCAGGAGTTACTATTATTAAAAAGCTGTTCTTTTATAAGTGAACAGTTAATTTAGAATGGTGAAACCTAACCGAAACCCATGCAATCCGAAGATCAAATCCGCAATAATCTGATCAACAAAATTCTGGCTATCCGCAATAAGGAGTTTTTGATGGCTTTGGATCAGTTAATTACATCCGGCTCAACGGAAGCCGGCAATACAGACTTAACCCCTGAGCAAGAACTCGTGCTACAAATGAGCGAGGATGATATTCAAAACAGGCGTATTCTTTCCCGGGAGGAAATGAAGGAAAAGGCAACCGAATGGCTCTAGAACTGCAGAGAAGCTGATTGTAGCAACGTGGAAGCGTACGGAGTAGATCGCAAAAAATCCATATTCGTCAATTCAAACATGTTTTCCCGGTTCCGGAAGGGTTGCCATGGGACATTTCAGTATCTATTACAAAGTCGCCCGGACAAAGATCATTATCACGGCATTTTGGGATAACCGGTAAGACCCGCAAAAGCTCATCGATTTACTGACATCTGATCAATAAAACAAGTTTTCTCAGGGTCCATGGCAAGGTAAAATTTGGAGGCACCCTTTCTTGCCATATCGAATAAACAAAATATTGGTCTTCACAGAAATGCGCACTTCAATTTATTGCTTCTTTTAATTGTTAATCACGATTAGCAATCAATGGAACGATGAAGTCTCGCCTGAGGCGATACGAGGCGATCTACCGTGTGTGCATATCTTCTATTACGGTATCTTTCTCTACCACGCCTTGGTTTTGGGCCCCATCAACCAGCATTTCAAATTCAGCTTTTACCCCCGGTAGCGACTGGGGGTTAGGTGATGCCATTAAATAATAAGCTACGCATTTTTATGATGAACCTCCATGGGAAACAGTCTGATAACTTCTTACCATTGTACGGGGACAATACTTACACAGACATCGATCTCATCGATATTCAAAATGAGGATATTGATTGAAGTTGATATGGCAAGCCCAAAATACCTGACAGACAACGAAGGACGGGGCGAGCATCCATGAGTTCAGCAACCCTGTTGAATATCTTCCGCGATCGGTTTTCTTCCACCTGTTGGCTGAAGACGTATACAGGATTGTAATCCATAAAAATTATGTTCTTTGTGGAGTATGTTCCTAAAAAGTTATAATTTTACAAGATTACCAAGGGGTTACATCAACAAAACAATCATCTGATGGGAATTGATTGGATTGAAAGAGCACTAAAGCCAGGTATTGAAAAAAGATTGTTCAAGGGGCGAGCCATCCTCATCACCGGGCCGCGCCAGGTTGGTAAAACTTCGTTAATCAGGCGGATCATCGAATCAATGGGAGAGGAGTATCAATTTCTGGATGGGGATGATCCTGCTGTGCGCAGGTTACTCGATTCCCCCAACACCGAGCAATTGCGGCAAATGATTGGCAATTCACGGCTCGTTTTTATCGATGAAGCCCAACGCTTTGCCAATATTGGCTTGACTGCCAAGATGATCATCGACCAGTTTCAGGAAAAGCAACTGATCCTTAGCGGTTCATCCTCATTCAACCTGTCAACGACAATGGAGGAACCATTAACAGGTCGTAAATGGTCGTATGAGATATTTCCGGTAAGCTGGCAGGAATGGCAGGATCATATCGGCTACCTCAAGGCTGAACAGGATCTCGACAACAGGTTGGTGTTTGGGCTATACCCGGATGTGCTCACCAACAGGGATGATCAGCGGGAAATCTTGCGTGAATTGGTTGAAGTTGAAAGTTATCTATACAAGGATGTTCTGGGTTATGCGGGCCTTCGCAAACCCGGTGAAATACAAAAACTGACACAGGCATTGGCTTTTCAGGTAGGCCAGGTAGTTGTTTACCAAGAGGTTGGCCAACTGATCGGCCTTGATCCCAAAACAATTCAACGTTATATAGAGATTCTGGAAAAAGCTTATGTGCTATTCCGTGTTCCGGCATTCAGTCGGAATCTCCGTAATGAAATCAAAACCAATCGTAAAATTTACTTTTACGATAATGGTATTCGCAACGCAGTGATTGGTGGCTTACAGCCCCTGCAAAACAGGAACGATACGGGAGCGCTTTGGGAGAACTTCCTCATGAGTGAAAGACGAAAACTGCTCCAATATCGTAAAAAAAATGCGGATATGTACTTTTGGCGAACTTCTCAACAGCAGGAGATCGACTATGTGGAGGAAGAAGATGGAAACCTTTCGGCTTTTGAATTCAAGTGGAATCCCAAAAAAAAGGCTCGTTTTCCCAAAACTTTTCAGAACAATTATAACGCTACTTCACAGGTTATTACCCGCAATAATTTCCGCGAATTTGTTATTCTACAATAGGGCACCGCCTCTGCGTCAGCATGTTTTGCAATACCGATCAAAAGAAATGTGGCAAAATATGCCGTCTTCCCCTAACGATCAATTTTCTTCACGGGATGCGGGCAATTTCTGATAGGCCGCTTTAATGCTTTCCAGAAAGTTGAAAAGGCGTTTGCGGAAATGCTTGGGACTGATGACCTGCAAGTCGGGGCCAAACTTGATCAGGTTGCGCAGCAGCTCATCGTTGAGCTGGATGGATAGCACAAGGTGGGTCATGCCCCGTCCTGCATCGGTTTTGTGCTGAATTTTCTCCTCGCCCACGAGCTCTTTGAGACGGTCAAGGAGGTTGGTGTTGATCCTGAGGGCCAACTCTTCGGGTTCTTTGTGTTGAATGTTCATGATGCCCTGCACATCGGCAAAGAATGTTGCATTCAGCCTGTAAGCGTTCTCAGTGCCCGCGGGATCAGTAACATAAGCCTTAATGGTGCGCCCTGTATCGGAAAAATTGAATTGTTCTACAACGCTTTTTTCATATGTCGCGGAGTCGATGCTAATCGGTTGGGGAACAGTCGTTTCACCTTCCACAGTTTGTCCTTTGTGAATGACTGTCAGGCGATAGGTTTCACCCACTTCAACTTCTCGATGGCCCTTAAAGTAGTGAAATGATAGACTATCGGCATTTCCTTGCTGCTCTTCTCCTCGGTATTGCTCGGTGTTGTAGGGATGAATCGGTTCATTGGTCGTTTTTTGGGAAAGAGTATCTTGTTGACCTTTGTTCGAAATCACCACAAGTGCATCGGCAAGTGTTTGATAACTGGTATTAGCATTATTGCGCGCAAAATAGGAGCGGCTTTTTGTTAAAACAACACGAGGAAGTGAATCATGTGTGATAAGGGAGTGAACAACCACCTGGGGCTCGTACTCCTCAAGGTCTACTGTTACATTTTGCTCGCAACCCCAAAACGAACCCGTTAGTGTCAAGATGCAAACAAGAAGAATAAGATTGCGATCCATAAATACGATTTTACTTGGTGATTGTTCCTTTAGGTTGACAAGAGCAATTGATCTGCAACAACTGATGGTCCATCATAATAATGTCGAATCCTATTATTAAAATTGAATGCTATAACTCAAAGATGGAATAATGGGCAACAAGGAAACTTGCTTGGCCACTGTTTTAACAACATTTGAGCGCGGGTCTCTTTCTTCTGTGAGGTAAACGAAATAAGGATTCCGCCTGCTATAGACGTTATAGATATCGATTTTGAGCTGCGAGTTGATCTTATCGTTTTCAAATTTGCGGGTAAGGCCTACATCCAGGCGATGATAGGGGCGGAGTTTGTAATTATTGCGGGACTTATAATCACTGAAACTCGAGTTTTGATTACCCCAGCCGTTGATGGGAGCGTTGAACTTGCCATTTGGCAGGGTAATGGAATGGCCCGTACCATAGACAAAAACAGCGCCCACCTTCCATTTGTCGTTGATGTCATAAGCGATTGTAG
>PXTV01000206.1 GCA_003022985.1 Bacteroidetes bacterium SW_11_45_7
GGCGAACTCCAGCAGATCGGCACGCCCCCATCGGTCTATCATCGCCCTGTTAACGAATACGTGGCCGGTTTTTTCGGGAAGATCAATGTGCTCGAGGCAACCGTCACGAATGAAGGATACAGCTTTAGGGATGGCTTAATAGAAGCACCATCGGACTACAAAACAGGCACACAGCTAAAGCTCATGGTACGGCCGGAGGATATGCAAATCGTCTCAAAAGCAGAAGCCCACATAACGGGCAAAGTGTCCCATTCGTTCTACTTTGGCTCCTATCAGCAGGTGGTGGTTGATGTTGCAGGTTCGCCTATTATTCTACGTACGGCTAATACGGAAACATTCGTAGAGGGGCAACAACTTTTCCTTGCCATTAACCGGCAGAATTTGGTGACGTTAACCAACTCGTAACAAGAATGGAATCCAGTAAACAATGGAATCTTTCTACAGGCAAGAAGTGCGCTGCGGTTCTCCTATCGGAGGTTAGGGGCGGGCGTTACCAGGAAGTCCGTAGCAGGGTTTTACGGTCAGTTGTGAAATGATGATTAATTTAGTTGGCCAGGACATCAACCAAGGCCAAAGGGTTTTTGATCACCCTCGTAATTTTCGAAATTGCGACTTACATTATTAATTTCTTTTGACAATTACTCTTTCTAAAAACAAGGTCTCGATCTTTGTCCAGGAGAAAGCAAAATGAAGGTAAGTTTCAAAACCGGGAACGGTGGAGGACAATGGTCGTATTTACTGGTACGATGTACAAGGCAGGAAAGGTTGGAAGGCACGGTATGTAAAAGAGGTGGATGAAAAAGAAGCAACCAGGCGATTCTGGCAGGAAATTTATGATGAAAAAGGTACTTTGGTAGAAATACATGAAAAAGAATAACATGGTTAGAAGTTCTTAAAAACAAAGGGGCTAAAGCCACTGTTGTATATGCTTTTGAACCCGTCAGTTAAAGCTGACGGCAATTGATAATGCTCGGATTTTTCAATATTCATTGCCGTTGGCTTCAGCCAAGGGATAACACTCAAATAACGATAGTGGCTTTAGCTGCATTTTGTGTACCCACAACCATTAGAACCAGTAGCCGTGTTATTCAAAAGGTTTTTTTTGGCATTTGCTTCAAGGGTTCAGGGCTATGTGGCGGGGCTTCCGCTAGTGGGCGGACTGTAAGGATGAAAAACTGCGTTACTGTCGCCCGCTACCAAGCCTTAGAAAAAGCATTGAGCAAGCAACTTTGCACCTTGCCGGCCCTGATACATAGCCCATGTTATAGCACGTACTGTTTCCAGTTCTCAACATTCAATCTTGCTATTCGGTCGAAATGCTTTTCATTATTGGTCACTAAAGTCATATCATTTTCAATGGCTATACCGGCAATTAGCAAGTCAATCTCATCCAGCGATTGTCCCTCTTGTCGTAAATTGGAATACAACTCGGCAGAAATTTTACATGATCTCTCAGTCAAGGGGACTATGAAATTTTCACTTATAAATGACTCAAATATTTCCAATTGTTTCATTGCATTTTTGGCAAGTAAACCGCTCGTGATCTCATAATAGGTGATTATGCTTATCTCAATTGATGAGCTTTCTTCAAGGTAAGCCTCAAAGTTTTTTACTACGGTAGGGTCTCCTTTAAAATAATAAGAAAGGATGTCCGTGTCGATTAAGGCATTATTGGTCAAATCTTCTCTGATTTTTCTGCCTATTGGCTATTAAGTTAACAGTTAGGTCTTCCATGGCAGAATCATCAATGTCACTCCATGCGCCTGCATAGGACAAAACTTTTGATTGCGTTTCATTTTCTTCCAGTTCACCAAGGAACTTTTGGATTTCTTTAAGCTTCTTGGTTGACATTTTGTTAAGTTGTCGTATGATTTGACTCCGTATTCGATTTTCGGTCTTCATTGCGTTTATTTTTACCTAAATTTAACAAACAAATGGCTTTTTTAATCACAGGATATTTTAAGCATGTGCTATAACGGTCAGGACTATGTGTTCTGAGCTAATGAAAAACTGCGTTACTGTCGCCCGCTACCAAGCCTTAGAAAAAGCATTGAGCAAGCAACTTTGCACCTTGCCGGCCCTGATACATAGCCCATGTTGGGCGTTCGTATTTCTTTTTAAAACTCACTAGCAATTTGTGCAAGGGTTAATGTCAATACATTTTCTAAAAATGCCTTAATGTTTTTCTCTTTTGCGTCAATATCTTGATTTATAGAAATTACATGAGGCTTAATATCAAGAGGTAAAGTCGAATCAATTCTATTTTGATGATCTCCATGTAAGTATTCTAAAAAAGCCCCAATTGCAATAGTGCTATCATCGTACCCATAATGATGAATACTTATACCAAGTTGATATGATTTATCTTCTGGCATTTCAATTCGGAATATTAGCCAGCCTTTTGGAAAATTTCGATTAAAGAAATAGTTATGTTTTTTTGCATATTTAATGATTTGACTGTAGTAGTAATGTTGCTTTGATTGATCATTAGGTGCACATTCTTCAATAGTTATACTAGCATTACCATTTAACTTCGAACTTAAGTTTTCACAAGCCTCATACAGGTACTTCTTGCAAAATTCAAAAATTTTCATTCTTGCCTCATTAAGTTCCTCTTCACGCTTTTTTTCTTTCCATTGCTGCCATCGTTCTAATTTACCTGAAAATATTTTTGATACTTCCTCAAAAGAAGTGCTAGATACTTCTCTAATATTTAATGCTTTCTCAATAAGTCTATTTTGTACTTCAGAAAAATAATTTACTAAAGGTTGCGGTTCCCCTTTGTCTGCCTGTTCTAATGCTTCAATGTATATTTCCTTTGCTTCCTCACGTAAAACTGTAAAGGGAAAATAACCATTTTTAATTAGTATTAAACTTGATAGTAGACGAGCCACTCTACCATTTCCATCCTGAAAAGGATGAATAATTGTAAAAGAATGATGAAACCAAGCCGAGATTATTATTGGGTGAATTTTGTTTTCAGAAGCTTGGTTATATAGATTCACCAGATTATCCATTTCTGAATGGACATGCTCAGGAGGACAATATTGGATAACTGTGCCATCTTCCCGAGAAGGGTTGTTTTCCCTTTCCTTAAATTCCCCTTTCAATAAAGGAATTTGTGTTTTGTTCCCAAATTGGTCACGTCCCTCTACATAATCCTGGTTTCTTGTTACAAGTGCATGAAGTTCTTTTATAAACCCAACTGTTAATTCTCGATTATCCTTCACTATATCGAAAATAAAGTCAATAGCTTCTATATGGTCATTTAGGTGATTTAGAAGTTTCGGGACAGGAATATTAGTATCACCGTTACTAACATATGATTCAACAAAACCTTTTTTAATAAAAGTCTCTGTAATTCCCTTTTCAAGGTCATACATTTTTTCCACTACCCCTGTTTCAATAGCATGTTCCCTCTTTAATCGTGCAATAAACTCTTGGTATTCTTGTGAATTTTCTTGGAGGACCTTTCTTCGATGAAACCAAGATGGCGCAATATCATCAACTTGTGAGGTATCACAATCTTTCCATTTATCATTGAATTCAATATGTTCCCAAAGTCGGTAGTATTTATTTTTTTCTCTCATCAATTTGTGTTTTTACATTTTATTGTGGCTATTCAAATGATGAATGCCAAACTTGTTTATATCCTTCACAAATGTTTCCTTAACCAACTACCTGTCGTTGGATATGTCTCATTACGGAGGAGCATACATATCGTGAACTTAAACATTTTTAGAAGTCATCAAAAGGTGATTTGATCTGTTGCTCTTCTCGTACTCACATACGTAAAAGCTCTGTCGTTTTGCTGCTTTTTTGCCCCAACACCCCGCTCTGCCCATCGCAAGGCTCTACGGGTTGATCTCCTCCGTAGCAGGGTGCTACGGACAGGTGAGTATGGCGTTTTGATGAGGTGATCCGCTACCTTTTCGCCATTCGCTCCTCGTCTTCGTCTTTTCGCAGGCAGCACTTCTTGTATTTCTTGCCGCTGCCACAGTGGCACGGGTCGTTGCGGCCCGGTTTCTCTTCCTTGACAATCGGGGTCGTATGGCTCAAAGGCGACCAATCCTGAGCAGAGTCCTTCTGCCCCAAGAGTTCATCGTTGGCCGGGTAGTCATCGTACCAATCGTCATACAAGTCGTAAAAGCGGTCTTCAAAAGAGGCATAATGCTCACGCCAGTTCTCTCTGCTCAAATGGGCGGGCTTCATGACATCGGGATACTTGATGACGCCTGTTTGAAGCTCTTCACGGGCTTCTTCTAACTCCACAAGGTCCTGAAACTCGAACCTCCTGGCTTGGTGCTTTTTCTGTTGATACTCCTGCTCCCTTTGTTCAATTATATCCTTAAGGACGGGCAAGGCAGATTTAAGCTGCAAATAGCTCACCTGGTGACCCCACATGTCGCGGGCAATGGTGTTCGGGTCTTTGAGAACCTCTATGATCTGTTCTTCATATTTGGCCGTGTCAGCATAAGCAAGGGCGTCATACAAGTAGATGATTTTTGTGTTATCTGATTGTTGAACAGCCGGGTCTTTAGCCACCTCGATAACCCTGGGCACTACGATATCCGGGAACTTCTCGGCAAGCGCTGTGATCAGCCATTCGACTTGCTCAAACAGAAAATCCCAATCGAAGAAGCTGCTCGTCACCAGGCCGATCACCGGCTCGATGAGGTCTTCGCAAAGGTGGCCTTCGGCAGCAACGGCAAACCACAAGGGCGCCAGATCACTTTGCAACATATAGTATTCATGCTTGGTGCAATACGCCAGGTTGCTGATGATCGCATTTCTTGCTTCCGCAGACCGGTCCTTCTGCAAATACTCAATGGCTTGGTAAGGAATCCCTTTTTCGCACTGTTCAAGAATATAAACGGCAGATTGGGTGGTCGGGAACTCTTCCGGGGGTTGCGGTAGTTGAGTGAGGTTATGAAGATAGCGCTCTTCACATATGGAAATTTCATGCTTTTCCAGGTAAAATATCTCGATGGCCATCGCTTGTTGGATCAGCTCTTTGGCCTTTTCCCCGGTAAACCCTTCATTCGCCAATCTTTCGAAAGTTTCGGCCTCCTTTTCCGAAGGCTTTCGGCCCCTTTCCTCAACACTGCCGAACAGGCCGCTGCGGAACTTTTCATGCGCGTAAATGTCCTCTGGCTGCCTTAGGTCTTTCAGTTCCTCGTATTCCGAAAGTTCGGACATCCCCTCCCGCATTCGGATTTTTTCGCCCAGTTCCATGAGAGAGTAGTTGGTGAGGGATCGATTGAAAAAGGAGGCGTCCCACTCTTCCCCTAAAACATCGAGGGCGTTTTCATGGTCGGGGTGTTCCTGGTCGTTCAGCGCCTCCAGCAAATCACTGTAGCCGAAAACGCCACCGCAATCCTCGGGCGGGCAGGCGCCTGCGCCATCTATGACTTGCGGGTAGAGCTTGCTGTTGTCAGGCGTGACTATCTTTTCTACTGTGATCAGGTGCTCCCAGTGATCCCCGAAATCATATATGTACGTCAACTGCTGATTTTCGCTGGCTAAAAACTCATGTACGGAAACAGCGTGGCTTTCCCGGTCTTTTGGGTTTTTGTCCACGTGTTGGAACGGCCCGTCATCATGGATGTGCCAATCATCAATTTCAAATTTATAGCAATGTTCCCCAAACCAACTCATTACCTCTTGTAGTATTTGATGCAGGTCTTTGAAACTGATAAAGTGAGGTACCTGGATTCTCCGCCAAATGAGCGGTTCACTGCCGGCTAATTCAATTTTGAGCTGATAGATGTTAGACATGGCGCATGGTTTGTTCCGAAGTTAACAAGTTTTGGCAAATGGAAAAAAGGGGTGAATGTTTTGGTAAAAGTCGGAAAGTATGGAATTCTGATGTAAGCAAGGTTCCACTTTTCCATTATCGATTTCATTTGCTATCAATATAAAGGATCATGACAATTTTAACAACCAACTACATACAATACGGCAAGATGAGGGCGGCAGCACGTCCGTAGCAGGGTGCTACGGACAGCTGTTGAAACTCTAAGGTGCTTAGGCACACTATCAACAGATGTATGCCAAAACCTTGGGGTAGGCCTCTCTCAATAATTTTGGTACATTACTTGTAATGACAACTTACAGGTGGGATTACAAGGCCATATATAAGTTCAATAATGAATAAATAGTCTTTACTGCGCAAATTTTGGCTGGCCCGAGCAATCAACCTTATATAGTAGACATGAACCGTATTTTTTTCAGAAACCCATTTATTCCTGCATAGCAGCAAATTCTTCATCAGCTTTTTCAATGAATAAGTTGGGCTTGTTTTTGAACATTTTCATGGCTTTCTCACTCGAGAAAAGGTAAGTTTGGCCCTTGTGAATAACGAACAATTCGCCTTTAGCTTCAACCTTCTTGCCTTTGGCTATAGCTGTGGCGCAGTAGCCATCGTATTTCGGCAAAAATTTCTCGGGATTCTTCTCAAACATCTTTTGGGCCTTTGCCTTCAACAAATAATAGGTTTCCCCTTCGATGGTAACGGCATAATCCGGCTTGCCCTTGACCGCTTTACCCATCTTTTTGTAAGCTACAGGGCAGTATCCATCAATAGCTGCTTCTTCTTTATCTTGTCCCAAAGCGGAGAGATTCAGACAGCATGTAAAGAGGAAAAGGACGACAGTTGTCAGCTTGAATCGATTCATAACGAGTTCGTTTTGGTTCGCAATGATAAATCTACAAAATATCTTCAAATTAGCCTTCTTTGTTGTCAATTGATTGACAATAACCAATTTTTAAGTAGCTATCTGTACCAACGTTAAATGAAAAAATGAAGGCATTTGAAGAAATATTATGACTGATGCGAAATGATAAGTGACCGAAGTGGTGGTGAAAAAGAATTTCGTCATTATAAATTGCCAATTCCCCATCAACAATACCCACCCTTATATATTTAAGTAGAAAATAAAATGGCATGTGTACTTCTTTGTAAGGAAGGGGTATCAGTTCCCACAAGGTGTATGGTATTGCGTAAAAAACAGACCCTCAACTTGCCTTTACCTCCGGAGCGAACTCTTTCACAACTTCCTGATTACGTATTTATTGACATATCCGTTAACAGTAATTGTTGAGCGTTAGATTTGCTGAATGAGGACGGATGTCAAATCTATCCCCGGCACACCAAATGATTTTCCAATTGGGAAAGGTGGTATTCATGACTGACTGCCTGTTGGCGATTATGATTAACAGCTGGTGGCCAAAGGTTGCAGGGTTCTTTACCCATTTGCTTTGATGTTGTTGAAATACGTGATAATATCATCGCCATAGGCCAAAAGCCGGTCATTGTAGAAGAGGGCCGGAAAAATGAAGATGGGCATAACCGGCTTTTCATCTTCGTATGTTACGATCTTGCAATCGATCCCGTTCGTCTCCGGGTAAGCAATAACCCTGTCGCAGCTGTCACAATTGTTTACGATATAAAGTCGAAACATTAGGCCAATTCCCGGAGGTCCCTGATGAGGATCTTTTTCCTGTCAAAATTGATGAGGTTGCTCTTCTTCAGATCGTTGAGGACTGTTGTGACCGTTTGCCGTGATGTGGCTGTTAATTTGGCGATGTCGCTGTGCGTAAGGTTCAGCTTGATCCGCGTTTCAAGCCCCACCTTTTCGCCACTTTCCTCGGCCATCTCCTTCAGAAAGTCGATGATACGCGTGCGGGAATCCTTGAATAGCAATGATTCGTAGCCCCTTTCCAGCTTCTTCATCCGCAAGCCTAAGAACTTTGTCAAACGGATGTTCAAGCTGCTGTCCTTTTGTGCCAAATGTTGCATTTCATGAAGCGGCATAGCACAGATCAACGTGTCGTTATCGGCAGCTTTGGCAAAATCCGACCGCTTTCCTTCCCCCGTAAGCGACATTTCACCGAACATCTCACCCGGCTGCAAATACGCTTTAATCAACTCTCTGCCGTCATCTGAATAGGTGCCTATCATCACGCGGCCTTTCTTTAGGAAATAGATGTTGGTCGATTGCTCTTCCGGGAAATAGATGAATTGCCCTTTGTTTACCGTTCGCATCACCGTCTTTTCATGAACCTCGTGCTTTACATCTTTGGACATATCTTTGAGGAGGTTCACATTTTCCAGATACCAAAGTTTCGACTCGGAAGTAGCCATAAATGATAAAGGTTTTTTTATGAACACATCACTAAATTATGAATATTCCGAGTCATTTCCCGAAAGAAAAGAATTTCTCATAACGATCTTTTCATCTGTCATAAGTGTG
>PXTV01000207.1 GCA_003022985.1 Bacteroidetes bacterium SW_11_45_7
GTCCTCAGCAATTTCCTTTGCCTTTGCAATATCAGTGATCGCTTCATCGGTACCGGGTAAGAGCGGTGTCTCGAATTGCTTAACCGCATCCTTGGAAGCAAGCTTATCACCCATGATGCTAATAGAATGGGAAGATGGCCCGATAAAACGGATGTTATTGTCCTCAACTTCTTTGGCAAACGAGGGATTCTCGGACAAAAAACCATAGCCGGGATGGATGCCATCGACACCTAACTCTTTGCATACCTCAATAATTTTGTCTGTTTTGAGGTACGAATCCTTGGAAGGAGCGGGTCCCAAATGCACAGCCTCATCGGCAAAACGCACATGCGGGGCATTGCGGTCGGCTTCGGAAAAGACAGCTACAGTGGCTATCCCCATTTCCTTGGCAGAACGAAGAATACGGAGGGCAATTTCGCCCCTGTTGGCCACTAAGATCTTTTGCATAACTCGACTATTGATTCCTGTCAAAAATAAGCAAAGAATAGAGGATAGAAATAGGTAATTTTAAGCCGTTGTTGGTGTCCCCACCAACAACCCCTCCCTTGCAGCGCAGACCCCTGCCCCCTTTCGGATGGCAGGAATCTTGCCGATTCTTGCCATCCGATGGGCATCCAACCGCACGGTTGCCGGAAGCAACAGAATAGAGACATGCAGTGAACCCAAAGGGTTCACAGATTTATAGCAACAAAATCAAGACATGGCATGAACCCAAAGGGTTCAACGCTTTATAGCAGAGAATGAGCAAATAACACCGACCCCACAGAAAACAGGGATTTTGTCTTGTGGTTTTGCACGGCCAAAATGACATGGATGTAGATTTGCGAATAGGTTGACATGATTATAAATTGTTTTGTGTACGATCCCGTAGGGATCGCCTTCTGTTGTTCAAATTTTTGGCTATAAACCTTTAAACCCCATTCGGGGTCCTATCCAAGAGGTATGATTCCGAAACGGTTCAACAAACGATCATCGACACGCTGAAGCTCGCTGTCCGTAGCGTCTTACTACGGACGATTTGCCCATCCTTCCTAATATTCCTGCCCATTGCAGCGCAGATGCCTGCCCCCTGGGCAGACATAGCCTGCCCCGTAAAACGGGGTCTACTCCCTGCAAAACCAATATGAAAGACCTGTCATAAAACTTTTAACCCCGGCAAGACAAAGGTGAGATCTCGAAATAAGGCATAAAGAAAAAAGCTACACTTCAAACCTTCTCACACTTCACTCTCTTTCCCCTTCCATCAAACACTGCACAGTTACCTGGTCTTTCTGGGTAATGAAAGATGCGCGGTTTTTGGTGTACCGGGCCAGGCTGTTCTCATCGTAATGGCGGATGGTGAGCAAATCGAGGTCAGCTTTTTGCATCATATTGATGCCTGTCCGGTGGCGGGCAAAGATCTGGTAAATCAAGCTCATATTGTCCTCTTCGATGAACGAGAAGTCCTTGGTACGCAGATTCAGCAATAGCTGGTCCCTTTTGAAAACGATAACAGGCGGAAACGTTTCCCGGCTCACAGGTTCACTGCTAATGACCGTCCCGGGCTGATCAGGATGGAGAAAGGACTTGATATAGAGCGGAATCCCCTTGTTCTCAAGGGGCTTGATGGTTTTGGGGTGGATGACCTTAGCGCCATAGTAGGTCATCTCAACCGCTTCCAGGTAGGAGACGGCATCGATTTTGAACGTTTCGCCAAACTGGTCAGGATCGGCATTAAAGATACCCGGCACATCCTTCCACACGGTGACTTGATCCGCATCCAGGAGATGGGCCAGGATAGCTGCTGAAAAGTCGGACCCTTCACGCCCCAGTGTAGTGGTGAAATTTTCCGAAGTGCATCCCAGGAATCCCTGTGTGACAGTGATACCATTGCGGAATGTCGCCTCAGCTTCCCTGAACACCTCAGCCGTTTCATCCCACAAGACATTGGCCTGCTGGTAGGCATTATCCGTTTTGATGAGGTCCCGCACATCAAACCAGGTATTGCTGATGCTGCAAGCCTCCAAATAGCCACTTAATATCCTTGTGGATGCAAACTCACCGATGGACACGATCTGGTCATAAAGATAGCCATAACTTTCAAAAGGCCGTTCCTCAATGATCCATTCGATTTCCACAAACAGATCGTTCACCTCATCGGACACCTCGTTCTGGTCATCGCCAAACAGTTCGCGGATCACCTGAAAATGACCGTCCCTGATCTCCTCAAATTGCTTGTAATAGCCCTCTCGCTGTTCTATAAACGCATTTGTGAGCTCCTCCAAAGCGTTCGTGGTCTTGCCCATCGCTGACACAACGACTACCAACGGCTCCTGGCCGTAGTCCTGAATCACTTGTGCTGCATTGCGGATAGCATCGGCATCTTTTACCGACATCCCGCCAAACTTAAAGATGTTCATGGTGTGGAACGGTTGAATTGCTCATTCGCTAATTGGTCGATCTGCTTTTGCCCCATTTTACAAGTGACCCAATGCGGGTCAAGGTGCGTATTGATCTTTTCGTAAAAGCGGATGGCTGGCTCGTTCCAATCGAGGACATGCCAGCGCATCTGCCGGACATTTGCCTTCTTCGCTTCTTGAGCCATAGCTGCCATGAGCTGCTCGCCTATGCCTTTGCGCCTTTGCTCATGGGAAACGATCAAGTCATCGAGATACAGGATTTTCCCTTTCCAGGTTGAATAGGCAAAGTAGTAAAAGGCAATGCCCAAAATCGTTGCATCCTCAGCTTCTTCAGCCACTAAAAGATGGAACAGCGGGTGACTGCCAAAACCGTCTTCAATCAAAACCTCCTCCGTAACCTCCACTTCATCAACAGCCCGTTCATATTCGGCTAATTCCCTGATCAATCCGAGAGCGGATGGAATATCTTTTTTGGTGGCTCGTCTGACTTCTACCGGCATCTGTCTGGCATTACCAAAACCTCGTCATCGCTAATGATCAAGAACAGGCAAAGGTAGGGTTTCTTCCAAAATAACGGCAGATGAGCCATTGATTTATGACAATTGGCAAAAGATCATTAACTTCATACTTGATAATTTCACAAATACACGATTCTCAAGCAACTGAAACGAAAAAGATAAGCTAAAATGGCTGATAACAGGCAAGTAACAGTACTCGATGAGTTTATTATTGAACGCGAGAAGGATTTTCCCTACGCAACGGGTGAGTTATCCTCTTTGCTTCGCCACATTGCTTTGGCCGGTAAATTTGTGAACCGTGCTGTAAATGAAGCGGGCCTGATGGATGTGCTCGGTAAAACGGGCGGAAGCAACGTGCATGGAGAAGAGGTTCAAAAACTCGATGACTACGCCAATAACAAATTTATCGAATCGCTGCGCATGAGTGGTTTGTGTTGTGGCATAACAACCGAGGAAAACAAGGAGCCCATTACCCCGGACGACCATGAGCAAACTTCCAAATACATCGTAGCTGTCGACCCGCTCGATGGCTCTTCGAATATCGATGTCAACGTCTCCATTGGCAGCATCTTCTCCATTTACAGAAGCATCTCGCCAGACGGCCAATGTTTCAATG
>PXTV01000208.1 GCA_003022985.1 Bacteroidetes bacterium SW_11_45_7
CTTTCCCGCTCAACATGGGCACAAAGCGGAACTCCTCGAACGTTTCCTGGTCGAAATCATCATCTGCCACCCGTGTGATGCGCGCCATTTTCTGGGAGAAATCACCGCCAATGGGCACAACCATTTGGCCGCCTACTTTCAACTGCTGGAACAAGGCCCCGGGTACATCGTAAACTGCCGCTGTCACAATGATGCGGTTGAACGGGCTAAAAGCAGGAAGGCCCTTGTAGCCATCCCCGTAAAAACACTTGATGGTTGAATACCCGATTTCCGGGAGAAGCTCTTTTGTTTTTTGATACAAACGCTTCTGGCGCTCAACTGTAAACACTCTAGCGCCCATCTCGGCAAGAACAGCCGCCTGGTAGCCGGAACCCGTTCCTATCTCCAGTACCTTATGGCCTTTTTCTACTTGTAATAGATGCGTTTGGTAAGCAACAGTAAAGGGCTGGGAAATGGTCTGCCCTTTTTCAATCGGGAAAGCAGTATCGTCATAGATCCTGCGGTCGAATACATTGTCCACAAACAGGTGGCGCGGCACATGATTGAGCGCATCCAGCACCTCTTGATCCTCGATGCCTTTATCGCGAACTGCTTCCACCAGTTCCCGCCTCAATCCCTTGTGCCGGTAGTTGTCGATGTATTCCATCAATTCACCTGTTCGCTTTGTTGCAAAAATGGTGGCTCTTGTTCATTTTTCGATGATATGAATGAAAAAAAATCATCTGCAAATGCTAAAGGAATTGCATCATTGAATATCCCACTTACATGCTGATGGAAAATCGTAAAGCCATCCCATCAGAATAGAGATGGCATAAGGAGACAACTAACGCTCATGGCTGAAAATATCTTATGGTAATTTCTAAATTCAGCAGTAATCAGCTATTCGATTAATGGATTTTATCCCCCGCTGGCGCCTGCCTGACGGCAGGCAGGCGTACTTTTTATAGCTCCTCCAATAAATTTAACTATTTGTAAAAATTTTCTCCTATAAAATTTCCTGAAAAATGATCCAAAATATCCTTTCGCATAAAAATAATATATATTTTTCCGAATGGCGTGCTTTCTACCATTTTTTAGTTGATGATGCAAAGTCAAAAGCATTATCTGAAGAGAGCCAGAGCTGACATACCGATGAACGATAAAAGCTCATGGCTGACGAGGGCTTATGGTGATTTTAAACCCTCAGTAGTAAAATGGGATATTCTATTGCACACTATCTTACCCTTCCAAATGGCCGTAAAACTCCTTAGATTTGAGAACAGGAAATTTTGAGGAGAAATGCCAATGCAAGACCAGTATTGTGCGATGAATCTTACAAAAGAACAAAACATATCATTTGCCTTATTTGCTTCCTGAATTGCAGCGCTTCCTCTTATCGCCTCGCATCTTGGCTTGCTCGAATACGTATTATGTTATAGAACGCTTATTCCAGTTAACAAAAACGACATGAATGATGACAACCATTAAATTCGGAACGGACGGATGGCGCGCCATTATTGCAGACGATTATACAGTGGCGAATGTGGCACGGGTTGCTCAGGCAACAGCCGACTGGCTCCTGCAATACAATGATCAGCCAAGTGTTCTCATTGGCTACGATTGCCGGTTTGGGGGCAAAATGTTCGCAGAAACCACAGCCAGCGTGATGGCAGCGAACAGCATTCGCGTGAAGCTCGATCCCGAATTTGCCTCAACCCCCATGGTGTCCCTTGGCGCTTACAAATACAATACTGATGCCGGCATCATCCTCACGGCAAGTCACAACCCGCCCGAATATCACGGCTACAAGCTCAAAGGCAATTTCGGGGGGCCGTCCCTTCCCGCTTCCATCAAGGAAGTGGAAGACCTCATCCAGGACCAGGAGATCATGCTGCCGGATCAGACATTTGCAGATTATCAAAAGCAGGGCCGGATCGAGCACGTGAATTTAGAGGATTTATATATTGAGCATGTTAAGAAGAACTTTGACTTTGAATTGATTAACAAATCCGACAACCTACTTGCCTTTGACGCCATGTACGGCACCGGCCAGAACGTCATGCGCAGATTGTTGCCCAATTCGGTCTTCGTGCGCTGTGATGAGAATCCCTCCTTCAGAGGGCAGGCCCCTGAGCCCATTCCCAAAAACCTGCAACCCCTGCAAGACGCTATTCGGGAAAATGGCAATGTAGACCTTGGCTTTGGCACGGACGGGGATGCGGACCGCATCGGTATGTTCGATGACGAGGGGCAATTTGTAGACCCGCACCACATTATCCTTCTCCTCATTCACTATCTCCACAAGTACAAAGGCCTCAATGGCAAAGTGGTGGTCTCGTTTGCGGTATCCAACAAGGTCAAAAGGCTCTGCGAGGCCCACGGGCTCGCGTACGAGATCACCAGGATCGGTTTTAAGCATATCTGCAAAGTGATGCTAGAAGAGGATGTGCTGCTGGGTGGCGAAGAATCGGGAGGCATTGCCGTAAAAGGCCATATTCCTGAACGTGATGGCATCTGGGACGCCCTCGAAATCCTGGAATTCATGGCGTCAACCGGTAAATCCATCAACGAGCTGATCCAGGAAGTGTACGAGATCACAGGCCCCCTGGCTTACCAGCGCAACGACCTCCACATCCCCGAAGAAGACAAGCAGCGCGTCATCGAGAACTGCCGCAATGACGCTTATAAGAACTTTGGCGATTTCACCGTCACAGATGTCGAAACCATCGATGGCTTTAAGTTCTATCTTGGCGAGGATACCACGCTCATGATCCGCCCATCCGGCACGGAGCCGGTTTTGCGCGTGTATGCCGAGGCGCCCGATCAGGCCGCTGTGGACAAACTCCAACAAGCTGCTAAGGATACACTCCTCAGCTCGGCTATGGCATAGCTATCTAATGTGGAAGGTTCAAGGTGCAAACTGTAAGGTGGCTTTGAACTAACAGTCTGGCGGCAGGCAGGCAAAACACTCATTGTTCATTGCTAATTGGTAATTGTTGCTAAGGTGGCTCACAAGATGCGGACACGCAGTACAAATTGTGCTGATGGGTGTGTTCGCGCTTTGCCTGGCTGCCGCGTCTACTCAAGCGCAGGAAAGTACGGACCAAGGCCCATCATCCCCCAACGATTCGTCCAAAATAG
>PXTV01000209.1 GCA_003022985.1 Bacteroidetes bacterium SW_11_45_7
GGGTTTTGCCGTGTTCGTCCTTGATGACACGGCCGCTCTCCCGTACCCCGGCAGCAATTTCACTGGCAATCCGGGTATTCGGTGTGTCCAGATTCATGTTGAAAGCTACCAGAATAGGGCGGGCACCAACCGCAACAGCTCCGGCCCCTGCATGGGGCTGACGAGGACCATAGTCCGGCAGCCAATGGTCGTGCTGAAGTTTTTCCATCAACCCCTCGAATTCCCCTTTGCGCACGTTGGCCAAGTTGCGCCTGTGTTCGTCAGAGGCAGAGCGCTCGTACAGATAGATAGGTATCTCCAATTCACGGCCCACTCGTTCGCCTAATTCGTGCGACAGGGCAACCACCTCATCCATGCTCACCCCTTGTAAAGGGATCAGGGGGCACACATCAGTAGCGCCAAAACGCGGGTGTGCTCCTTTGTGGTTGTTCATGTTGATCAGCTCGGTGGCCTTTGCAATTCCTTGAAAAGCTGCCTCTACAATCGATCCGGGTGTGCTGACCAAAGTGATAACTGTCCGGTGAGCAGCTTTGCCTGTATCACGATGAAGGACATAGGTGTCCGGAACGAATTGGATCGCTTCGATGATTTGCTGAATGACCCCGGGATTTTGCCCCTCGGAGAAATTGGGAACCCATTCCACTAAACGAGTTTCTATTGCATCTTGCCATTAACAAATACCGATTCGATCATGTTGCTGCCAAAAGCATAGGGCAGGAAGGGAAGAGAGGACATTTCCTTTGTGATGATGATGTTGGCTTTTTTGCCCTTGGCAATGGAGCCGGTTTCCTGTTCAAGATGCATAGCGCGAGCGCCATTGATAGTGGCTGCATGAATGGCTTCTTCCGGCAGCATGTTCATTTTCAGGCAAGCAAGTGAAAGAACGAACGGAATGTTGCCGGAAGGCGAGGAACCCGGGTTGTAATCCGTGCCAAGCGCAACCGGTAAATTGCTGTCGATCAGCTTGCGGGCCGGGGCATAAGGAATGCTCAGGAAGAACGAAACGGAGGGGAGCAAACAGGGAATTGTTGAGGCGTTTTGTAATGCTGCCAGATCAGTATCACTCACGTATTCGAGGTGATCAACGGAAATCGCATTCTGCTCAACTGCTACAGGAATGCCGCCCGTTTGATTGAATTGGTTGACGTGCAATTTCGGTTGAAGGCCATGATCATTGGCTGCCCGGAAAATACGCTTCGTTTCGTTTTCGGTAAAGGCCATTTTTTCACAAAACACATCGCAATAATCAGCCAATTTCTCCTCTTTAACAGCTGGCATCATCTCCTTAACCACCATATCCACATATTTCCCGCGGTTGTTTTTGTACTCAGCAGGGATAGCATGAGCACCGAGAAAAGTGGATTTGATAGTTAGCGATGTCATATCTTTTAGCCGTCTGATAACCCGAAGCATCTTCAACTCGCTTTCCACAGTGAGACCATAACCGCTTTTGATCTCAACAGCTCCCGTCCCGTAACTCATGATCTCATTGGCCCTTGTTAGCGCTTGCTCCAGCAGCGTATCCTCAGAAGTTTCCCGCAGCAATTCCGCAGAATTGAGAATGCCTCCTGCTCCCGGCTGCCAGCGTACACGAGGTGCGTGTGCGAATCGCACCAGGCAGGCAGCACGTACTTTCCGTTCGCATTCACAACAATATCGCCATCCTCGGGCGAACGGTCCATCGGGCCAAAGTCGGCTATACGATCATCATCCATTACCAGGAACGCATTGTCTATAGAAGGAAGCTGGTTCATCTCTTCTCCCTTCACAACCTGTCTGGGGTCATTTTCTGTCTGAACGAGCTGCTCAATGTTGCGGATCAGTGTTTTCATAGCACTTGCGAAGGTAGCGAAATGATGGATTGCTGTCTGTAAACAAAATTGAACTTTCCTTGAATTGCTCTCAGGTTTTCTATTAGCGTTGCTTGTTGACCAAATACGGGAGATTGTCATGCACGAAAAGCTACAATAGCGGTATCGATCAGCTTGCCATTCTTACCTTTGTTCAGCATCAAAAAATGCCCCAAAATGGACATGAGCAGACGACCCAGGCGAAATCGCCAATCAAAAGCTATCCGATCTTTAGTTCGTGAAACCCATCTTCGAGCCGATCAACTTGTCTACCCGCTTTTTCTATTGGATGGGGAGGATCAGGCGGTTGAGATTCCCTCACTGCCCGGCAATTACCGTTTGTCCATCGACAAAGCCAAGCGGACTGTCGAGGAATGCATGAACAGCAATTTACAAAGCTTTATCCTTTTTCCCGTGATCGATGAATCGTTGAAAGACAGTTATGCCACTTACAGTTATGATGAGAATAACGTCTATCTCCGCGCTATCAGGGAATTGAAGACGACCTTCCCCGAGATGTGCATCATTACGGATATTGCGCTGGACCCGTATAGTTCTGACGGGCACGATGGTGTTGTGAAAGATGGCGGGATCCTGAATGATGAAACGCTGCCCATTCTTGCTAAGATGGGACTTGCCCAGGCGGAAGCCGGAGCAGATATATTAGGCCCTTCCGATATGATGGATGGCCGTGTTGGCTTTATTCGTCAAACCCTGGATGAAAAGGGCTTTTCGAGCACAGCTATTATGTCTTATACAGCGAAATACGCAAGTGCCTTTTACGGGCCGTTCCGTGATGCGCTGTCATCAGCGCCAAAAGGAGGGGACAAGAAGTCCTACCAGATGGATCCGGCTAATAAACGGGAAGCTTTGGTAGAAGCCGAGTTGGATGATCAAGAGGGGGCAGATTACCTCATGGTCAAGCCGGCCCTTTTATACCTCGACATTATCCAGCAACTTGACCAAAATTTCGAGATCCCTATAGCTGCTTACAATGTAAGCGGTGAGTGTTCCATGGTTAAAGCTGCAGTGGGTAATGGCTGGCTAACGGAAGAAGAGGCGATGATGGAGATGCTGCTCAGCATCAAAAGAGCAGGAGCAAATATTGTGATCTCCTACTTTGCAAAAGAAGCAGCCGAGTGGTTGCAAAAAAACGGGAGTTAGGCGTGGATGATGAATTTCTGGTTTATGAGGAATCGGCCTTTTTCATTTCAAATCGTTGCGTCTCGCCTTTGCTTTCAATTTTGACGGTTAATATCTTATCGGTTTTATTGTACCAATAGCTTACTTTTTGTGGACTTCCTTTGCCCTTATTGACAAATACGGCTTTGTTAGGGCCAAGGGATGTAAGCTTAAGTTTTGAAGGCTCCATCGTGTCTCGCATACGGATGATGTATTCCACCCGGTCCTGGGGCTTGCTGATTTTCATAACAGCTTTTGAAAGCGTGTCACCACCATCAATCAAGAATCCTTTTCCATGGATGGCTTGGTTACTAACTTGTTTCCAGTTTTCATTGCGTTTCATATCATCCGTACCTTGCCAGGTCCCGTTAATCCAATCGATGTCCTTGACCATAGCAGTTTTGGCACGATCTTCATTGCTGATACAACCACTGAGAACAATGCCAAATAGCATCAACATAAGAAAGGTAGGTTTTCCTTTTACTTTAAACCGCAATTTTTGATCTATCATGGCATGTAGTTTTCAAATTCGTTTTTAGTAACTAAACGAATTAAAGGTAAACAAGAAAGTTAGATGTTCAAACAGGCCAATCAGCAGCCCCAATGATTGAGCCAGCAAATAATGGAAAAACAAATGATCATGCAGCCCG
>PXTV01000210.1:0-1285 GCA_003022985.1 Bacteroidetes bacterium SW_11_45_7
GGCAAAGAAGATTTCATTGGCCCCGTCAAATGCTGCTTGTTTGGGCGTCTTCCCTTCCTCGATCTTTTTGTAGATATTCTCCAGCATTACGATGGCGTCATCCACAACCAGCCCGATAGCTAATACTATTGCCAATAATGTGAGCACATTGATGGAAAAGCCCAGCAAGTACATGATGAAAAAGCTCCCGATAATAGCGATTGGCACCACGATGACGGGAATAATCGTAGTGCGCCAGTCGCGCAGGAAGAAAAAGATCACTGTGATGACAAGCAGAAATGCAATAAAAATGGTGAGCTGTACCTGCCCTATCGATTCGCGGATATATTCAGTGGTATCAAAACCAATGCCGAGCTCAAGGTCGGCCGGTAAATCCTTTTTGATATTGTGGAGCCGGTTGTAAAACTCGTCTACAATCTTGATATAGTTAGCACCGGCCTGAGGGCGTATCACAACACCTACCATGGGTACGCCATCGCGTTTGAGGATGGTGCGCTTATCGACAGGGCCCAGCCGCGCCTTCCCAATATCGCGGAAATGGACAATATTATTATCCGTTTCTTTGATAATGAGGTTATTGAATTCCTCGACTGTCGATAAGCGTCCCTTTGTGCGTAGGGGCATTTCAATGGATTTGCCTTCAATCCGTCCCGAAGGGAGCTCCACATTTTCCTGCTGCAAGGCATTACGCACGTCCATTGGAGTGATGTTGTATGCCTGCATTTTAACGGGGTCCATCCACAGACGCATGGCGTAGGTTTTATCGCCCCAGATTTGCACCTGACTCACATCCTGGATGGTTTGAAAGCGCTCCTTGAAGATATTATCCGCCATATCGGTCAGTTCCAGCAAGGAACGCTGCTCACTCTTGATGTTCAGGAAAACGATAGGGCTGGCGCTTGCATCGGACTTTTCAATAACGGGCGGGTCGGCATCATCAGGGAGTTGCTCCTGGGCTTGTGACACTTTGGAGCGCACGTCATTGGCAGCTGCTTCCAAGCTGCGCTCAAGGTTGAATTCCACTGTAATGGTGCTTCGGCCATCGCGGCTAACGGACTCCAGGGTACGAATCCCCGAAATCCCGTTAATCGACTCCTCGAGCGGTTCTGTTATCTGTGTTTCAATAACGCCACCATCAGCTCCTGTATAGCTGGTAGAAACGGTAATGATGGGCGGGTTCACATTCGGATACTCTCGTACCCCAAGGTAGTTGTATCCCAGAATACCGAAAAGGATGATCGTTAACGACATCACCGTGGCCAAAACCGGCCTTCGAATGCTCACT
>PXTV01000210.1:1303-19390 GCA_003022985.1 Bacteroidetes bacterium SW_11_45_7
CTTGTGATGTTTGAGGTTGTTTCATCCCCTTAATATGCACTGCCGATCCGGGCCTCACTTTCTGAATACCGCGTGTGATCAGTGTATCGCCTCTGCTTAGCCCTTTGGTAACTTCTACACGCTCGGCTTGTCTTTGGCCGGTTTGAATTTGTTGTGGTACGGATTTGCCATTCCGGTAAAGGAACACCTTTTTCCCTTGTAATTCCGAGATGACAGCTTCAGTCGGCACCATCAACACGCCATCTTGCGAAGCCAGTGTCAGGTCGATCTCAGCGAAATTTCCGGGCAGTATCTTTCGGCTCTCATTATCGAACAATGCGCGGATTTGCAGGGTACGGGTGGAAGTTTCTATAGCCGGCTCAATCGCGTAAACCCGGGCTTGCATAGCCGTATCGACCCCATTGACCGTAAATTCAATGGACTGCCCTTTCACAACAGATTGAGCGTATTTGCCGGGCACCGAAAAATCGATCTTCAAAGGTTGCAGCTGACGTAAAGTGGCGATCTTCGAATCGGGTGAAACGTAGCTTCCTTCGCTCACATGCCTAAGCCCAACCACCCCATCAAAAGGGGCTCTGATTTCCGTTTTGTCAATTTGCGCCTTTATATTCCGGATGCCGGCCTTGATACTTGCTAACTCCGTTTTCTTTTGATCGTATTCTGCTTGGCTGATCCCTTCTTTTTCAAGGAGTTTCTTTTTGCGTTCCACTTGTTCTGCCAGGAGTTTCTTTTGGCTTTTCGCTTTACTCAAGCGGGCTTGAAGCTCACGATCGTTGATCTTAACCAACAACTCGTCTTTTTGAACCAACTCTCCCTCTTGCAGTGGCAGTGAAGTGATTTTACCGGCCGTTTCACTTGCCAACCTCACCTCATTTGCAGGAATAACCGTGCCGGAAACATTGAGTTTCTTACTGACGGACTCAGGCCGTAAGACTTGTGTATATACGTGAACTTTATCCTTATTCTTGTTCTCTTTGCTCTCCTCATCCTGCGCTTGTAAGAACGGGAGTTTGGGGATAATGAGAAAAGCAAGAAGGATGAAGCAGCCAGCAGCCACTATAACCTTGGTAAACGTTGAGGAAATATTCATGGAATGGAAATTCTAACTTGGCTTCAAATTCAATGTTTGACCAACAAATTTGTTCACAAAGGGCAAAATTAGGAATCAAGAAGTTTGACAGAGAGGGTAAAAGCAGGTTTAATTTAGCTCAGTGCTTTTATTCGCTTTCTGGTAAAGCTGATTAAAAGAAAAGAATGCTGCAGCAGAAGACAGGAAATTGTGGTTCTAAAAAACCTGATGAATTGAAAGCAAAAAAATACTAATTCACTTGATCCCCGCGCAATGCTCTGAAACGTTTCCGTGCTTCAACAACGTACACACTATCCTTATGATCAAATAGTAAACTCTCGTAGTACTTCATCGCTTTTTGGGCGTTATCCAGTTTATGATCGTAAATCTCAGCCAGCATGAATTTGGCATTGTCAGCTAAAATATCATCATCATGGTTTTTAGTAATCATTTTAAGCTGGCTGATGGCTTTTTGATAATCTCCTTTTCCTTTATGAATACGCGCTTTAGCCATGGCTAAATCATCTGCAAGTTTGTGATCAGCATAATACTTTTCCAGTGAATCCAATTTTGACATGGCCTTGTTGTACTTGTTTTGAAAGATATAGAGATCAGCCCTGGCATACATCAACATGGCAAGCTTTGATGTATCCATGCCCAAATTATCGGTAATAAAGACCGATAGCTCCAACGCATCGTTTGATATCAGTTCAGAAGTTGAGGCTTTGAGGGCATCGAGCTGGGTTTGCGCCCATTCGAATTCGCCCCTGTAATACGATAATTTGGCATTTTTATAACGAGCCTTCTCCCCGAGCGGTCCATCCTTAAACGCCTTATCAACCTGCGAATAAAGAAGTGTAGCATCCCACACATCACCGCGTATCAAGTAATAATCTCCAAGCGCCAATTTGGCTTTTGCAATTGTTTTTTTACCTCCTCTTTTGTTCTCGATCACCTCCTCAAGAATGGTAATTGCCGTATCGAGATTGTGAATGTAGAGAGCTTCCAGCTCCGCAAGGTCGATCCTTGTCTGAACAGCATCCTCATTGCTGGCATAATTGGTCAAAAAGTTCTTATAATCCCGCTTGAGCTTTCTAAGGTCTTCTTGTGTATAGTTTTCAGTCTCCGTGACTTTTTTCTTTCTGGCTTTGAGCAATTCCTTTTTTGCTACAAAATAAAGAGATGATCCTTTGCCCTTTTCATCAACGATGTATTCATACCCCCGAACAGCAGCGCTGAATTCTTTCTCATCCATGGCAGAACGGGCCAGATTCAGTACGCGAAACCCATTTTCGTTCATCCGTTTATCCAAAGCAATAGCCTGCCGAAAGGCGGATTCGTAATCCTTTCGTTGAATGAACTGCCAAATGAGTAATTCCGAATATTTTGAATTTTGAGGATGATCTTGAATACGGCTGTAAAGCTGATCCTGAAGTTCATTGAGCAATTTCTCATCGCTCAGCTTTTGCTGAAGTTTGTCTTTCAGATCATCGAGCCGGTCGGGATGCTGTTTGATAAAGTCCAGATAAGCACCAATAGCTTTTTCATTTTTTCCGGCTTTTTGATAAAGTTTAGCCAGTGTCATGCTAAACGCATAGGGTTGTTCAGTGAGCTTTCTGGCCTTTTTCAAGGCTTTGATGGCAAATTTATTTTCACCATACGTGGCAAAAGAATTCGCTAAACGCCTGCCCTCTCCTTTATCGGCCGATAAATTATCGATGGCCTGGCGATATTGTTTTTGCCCTCTTTTTGTTTTCCCGTCTTGTAAAAGTACGTAACCGAGGTCCACGAAATACTGGAGCTCATCCTGATTCTGCCGCTTCTTTTCCTTGACAATGGACAGCAATTCATTGTAGCGCTTTAGCTTAAGAAGAGTATTGTAGAGGTAGCGGTAGTAGGAAGAGGATTGGGGATTATTATTGTAGAGCTCTTGAAAAAGATCGGCTGCCTTTTCGTACTCCTGTTTTTGATAATACTGTTGAGCAAGTGATTCTTTTGATTGATCATCGTTTTGGGCATAGGCTGACTCCATTAAGCCAGTGAACAAGATAAGAACGATAAATGCAATAGCATAACTGATGTTTTTCATGGAAAGCAACATTTTCAAGTAACGAGTGTCTGTCAGATGTGTTGAATTACTGTAAAACATGAACGCACCACTAAATGCTATATGATTAACATCCTGTAAGAAACGATCATTTGGAGAATTTGGCTTAAAACGTTAAAAAAAGCCGCCCTCGATGAGAGCGGCTTTTTTTTGTGTTGGCAACCACATTACTGTAATTGGAAACTTATGGGCACAACATATTGCACTTTAACCTTTTCTCCACGTTGTTTGCCCGGCTGCCATTTAGGCATATTTTGTACGTGCTTAACAGCAGCTTCATTCAGGATTTTCTCCGAGCCGCGAGCCACTGAAACATTTGTGACATTGCCCTGCTTATCAATCACGAATCGTACATATATTTTTCCTTCAATATCGTTCTCTTTGGCAATGGGCGGATACTTAATCTGTGCCAGATATTTTTGGAGCTCCTTCTGCCCGCCCGGAAACTTTGGCATGTCCTCAACGATCTTAAACACTTTTTGTTCATCTGTCTCCTCTTCCTGAGCGGGAGCCTCGGGAATATCGACAGCTTGTTCCTCTTCGATATCGATATCCTGAATCTCGGGCTCATCTTCAAGGATCTTGTCGTCCTCCACTTCTTTAATTTTAGGGGGAGGCGGTGGGGGTGGCGGCTTTTGTTTACGCTTGGTTTGGGGTGGCTCCACTTCAAACTGGTCCATTTTCTTTACTTCACCCAAATCTTTTGTCACTTTATTATAAGTTGTCCATTCAAAAGCCGTAATAACAATGGCAAGAGAAATCATGCTGCCGGTAAGAAAAAACGTCCACCAATAGTTATTGACATCGGCTTCAGGATACTTTTTCATGAAGACTGAATCGGCTTCTTCTTTGCCTTGGTGCTTTTGGCGGACTTTATCCGAAGGCTGAACATAAGTAAAGAACAACTTAAAAGCTCCAACGAGAAGAGCAAACAATGCGATTAATGCAAGAATACCTAAAATAACGTAACCCATAAGTTAATGCATTTTGGGTTTAAAAAATACCAACCAGCCGAATAAACCAAGAATAACTCCCGCTGTATTGGCAATTATATCAGCTGTTTCAAATGACCGTTGATAAGTGAGTACATGTTGAAGTCCTTCAATAAGAACACCGTACAGAACAGCAGCTATTACTAGTCTAATTTCACTTCCATAACGGGAGGGAAATTGCTGATATTGCTTACTTATTCCATGGCACCACAAAAAGTACAGTACAAAATAAACGACCAGATGAACAAATTTATCAAAATGGATGGCTTCTAAAAAACCACTCGATGGCAAGTCATTCCCGGGCAAAAGCATGATTACCAAAATCACAATACTCCACAGGAAACCGGGGATCAAATGCTTACCATGTACAATAGGAAAAGGCTGCCTCTATTTATGGATTATTCCTCCACCAACTTCTTGTAGTTCTCTGCATCGAGCAGAACATCCAATTCGGATTTGTCACTAACTTCTACTTTAATCATCCATCCATCGCCATAGGGGTCTTCATTGACCTTTTCCGGTGCATCTTCAATACTTTCATTGAATTCGAGCACCTTCCCGCTTACGGGCATATAGAGATCGGAGACTGTTTTAACGGCTTCAACCGTACCAAAAACATCGTCTTTACCGAGGTCCTCATCAACTGTTTCCACCTCTACATAAACAATATCGCCCAGCTCACCTTGAGCAAAATCGGTGATGCCAATTGTTGCCTGGTTACCATCAACTCTAACCCATTCGTGTTCTTTCGTGTACTTTAATTCAGATGGAAACTCCATATATCACAATTTTACTTTCAAAAATAATTGTTTTTTACGGTCTAAAAAACGCTAAGAATCCAGTTCTGAAAAATATCAATAAAAACGTGTTTCCTTTCCCGATTGTCCATTTCAACATCAAGATTTGAGCAAGCCAGCCATGATCTTGCACATATCAATATTGTACCTTAATAACTCCATCTCATATAAGTAGCCCCCCAAGTAAAACCACCACCAAAAGCAGCCAGGATCAAATTGTCGCCTTTATTGATTTGATCTTCCCACTCCCAAAGACAAAGAGGAATAGTGGCATTTGTTGTATTCCCATAACGCTCAATATTCACCATAACCTTATCCGGATTGAGATTTAGCTGCTTATAGGTTGCTTCTATAATTCTCTTATTCGCCTGATGGGGAACAAGCCAATGCACATTATCCGGTGTCAGGTCGCTTTCATTCATGACCTGCTTAGCAACTTCTGCCATATTGTTGACGGCAAACTTGAAAACAGTACGCCCATCCTGATATACGTAGTGCTCATGTGCATCCACAGTTGCGTGGGATGCGGGCTTCACGGACCCACCGGCCTTTTGATGAAGGAAAGTGGAGCCTGATCCATCGGAATACAACTTGCTGTTGATTATGCCATTCCCTTCATGATCCGGCTCCAGCAGAACTGCGCCCGCACCATCGCCAAAAATGACACAAGTGGCTCTGTCTTCATAATCAATTATGGAGGACATTTTATCGGCTCCTACGAGCAATACCTTTTGATGCACACCTGTTTCAATAAACTTGGCTGCCGTTGTTAAAGCGTATAAAAAACCACAGCAAGCCGCATTAATATCATAACCAAAAGCATTTTTCAACCCGGCCTTGTCACTAATGATATTAGCCGTGGCAGGAAATTGCATATCGGGGGTGACAGTGGCGCAAATGACGAGTTCTATTTCTGAGGGAGAAATGTTTTTCTTTTCCAGTAAGCTGTTGACAGCAGGTACTGCCATATCCGAGGTGCCGAGACCTCGCTGGTTGAGAATACGCCTTTCCTTAATACCCGTGCGAGTCTGAATCCACTCATCATTGGTTTCCACCATCTGTTCGAGCTCCTCATTCCTCAAAATATAATCCGGCACATAACCTTGAATACCTGTTATAGCTGCACGTAACATAATGAGGAGTATCAGCGTGGAAAATTGATTCGAATGCCCTTATAGAAAAACTTTACCGGCAATGCTCTTTACATTGCCCAAAGGATGGATGCCGGGAAAAGGCAAAGCAGTGAACTTATAATTCCTCCTGTGTAGCTACCAGTCTGCCGCGATAGTAAAGATTCCCATCAACATAATAAGCGCGGTGCCTCAAGTGCGGCTGGCCGGTTGTGGGGCATTTTGAGATGGTTGGCTTTCTTGCCTTGACATGTGTACGTCTTTTGTCCCTTCTGGTCTTGGACTGTTTACGCTTGGGATGTGCCATTTCACTTTACTTTTTTTAGGATGTGCAATTTTAGGAAATTCTCGTGACTTTTTAACGATGAAATATATGCCATTTAACCGCAATTCTATCTGCCAAACCAGAAAAAGAAAAGTCTCTCTGATCTACTCGAACAGGTGCTTTTGATATGAATGGTGGCCTTTTTTTCTTATCTTTTTGCTGGTCAAAATCAATTTCCTCGAGTTCTTTACCTCCTTGAAGGCCTTCATGTTTTCCTTTTTAACGGGTTCAGAAGCAGGGATATCTTGTGTCATGGGATTGACCTGCCGGCCGTGCTTCCAAAAGCGATAACATATATGAGGACCTGTGGCAAGGCCAGTACTCCCCACAAAACCGATCACATCACCTTGATTCACTCTTACGCCCGTGCGAATGCCTGATTTGATACGATTCATGTGGAGATACTGTGTGGAATACGTGCTGTTGTGCCGAATTTTAACAAACCTCCCATTGTATTTACTATAACGTGCAGCAATCACGGTGCCATCACCTGTAGCACGAATAGGTGTGCCTGTAGGGGCAGCGTAGTCTACGCCTCGATGAGCTTTATAACGTTTTTGAACAGGGTGATAACGCCTTCCTGTATAACCCGAAGTTATGCGGGAATAACGAACCGGTGCTTTTAAGAATGCTTTTCGTAAACTCTCAGCTTCTTTATTGAAGTAATCGCTTTTCCCTTCTTGTTGAAAGCGGAATGCGTAGTAATCCTCACCTTTATGCCTAAAGTCAGCCGTATGTATCTCACCGATCCCAATGCTTTCGCCATCAACAAACCGTTCCTCATAGATCACCTTGAACCGGTCGCCTTCCTGAATCCGATAAAAGTCAATACGCAAAGAATCTTGCAAATCGTAAACCACAAACTCGACAGGGCTCTTTTCATAAATGAAGTACCGGGCACACTTGGTAGAGTCTTCCGAATACAAAATGCAGTAGGCATTGCCTGTTTTTATTTTGCGGACGTCAAAAACATTTTTTGATTTCCTGGCTACTTTATCGATTGTCTGAAAGGAAATTGAATATTGCCGCAGAATTTCGGAAAGGTTTTGATTTCGCTTAACAGTTTTTTTTAACTTTTTTAAAGTATCATACTGAACACCATACGCTTCTTGAGGTAAATGCTTTGAGAGCAATTCAGTTTTCGTTGAGATGGTGTCCATTGTGGAAGTGCTTTTTTTATCAGAATCAGCACTTCCCCGGTCCTCATGATCACCACATGCTGTCATCCCCATGATCATAGTGCTACAGCATAAAGCAAGAAAAACCATTTTCCTCATGTCCGTTCTGCTCATTAATTGAAGTGATAAAAAAACTATATAATCCAACATCAACAAAGTTACACCCTTTCCTGATGTTGATACATATGCAAGGGCATAAATTGAATTCACTATTGTTTCTGGTAGGAACATTCGCAATTATAAGATCGTCCTCCCTGGGTATAAGTGATTTGGAGATTCATGGAATTGCTTCCTTTCCTGTAAGTTCCCTGCCCGTAGACTTGAGTAGCTCCCACGTTTTGTTCAGGGATTCTAATGTTGTTGCCACGTACTATTGCTTCTGCCCCGAGCCCTAAATTCGCTATATTATTGACGACCACGTTTTCCACGTTATTGCCTATGGATATGTGTGTATTATAAGATTCGCTCGGCCCTCCATCATAACAATTTTTATAAACCTGATAGCGTCCTAAAAATTTGTCGCGGCTCTCAATTTGGCAATTGTCACCCTCATATCCATTGGGGCAAACACAATCACCATTCACACAAGTTTGACGATATCCGCATTGAACATCCCGGCAGCTCTGTTTATCACAAGAGGGCAGAAACGCTAATAAGCCGCCTGTAAATAGCAAGATAAAGATCAACCGCCATTTCCTAACAAGAAATAAGGAATAAGGTAACATCATAGAAAGATAATTCATCTGCAAATATACGACTGCAGGATTTCAAAGAAGTTTAAGAAAAAACTTACTGATGGTCACTTATAGCTTCATCTCCTTTGTAAACAACTTTATCAGTCACTTTTGTTCGTCTCCATCCCATAAAATGAGCAGCTAAACGTATTTCGAATGCCACAACTGTAATGATGGCGCCAGTAATGGAGAGAAAAACAATGTTTTTGAAGTATTCATACGTCTTGTAAAGTTCAGGGGCAGAAGCATTGGCTTCATCTTGCCAGAAATAACGGATATCCTGGACATCGAAAAGCCTCATAAACATGCTCATCTTTTGGAATAGAATTACCATCAAGACCATATTGGCTACAAAGAACGTAATGCGTACCCAATGGCGCTTAAGGTAAGGAACCTCACTAAAACCCACTGCAAGACGTAAATACCATATCATAAAGAGGAAAGCTAAAAAAGGGAACCAGTAATGTCCCATCACCATGCTTCTCATAATAGGCATAAAAACGATGAGAGCACCAACTAATGTGATCAACAACCAAAGTGCTTCTCTTGCTAAGTGTAACTGCTTGATTTGCTTCATGTGAAGTGACAAGATTTCATAAGAACAATTCTATCTATTCATTAGCTCACGGTTTTTCTTGATCATTGAGCGCAAAATGTTAACGTAATCCATGCCAATCAATGAAGCCAGCCCCCCTTTTACCTTTACTCAACGCCACCTTTTCAGGAGGTGTCAAATCTCCCCTTCCGGGCATCTTATCAGTCTTTTCGGGGGCATCATCCGGCAAATCAGGTACATGCAACTTAGCATCTTCACCTTGTTGCTATGTTGATCTACTGGTGCTGTCATCACCACCCTGCTCATTGCAAGAAACAATCAAAAAGATAACCATCAGGAGTAGTGTTGCGTTTCCATTCCCCATAAGGTTAAATTGGTTATCTCGTAAGGTTAGTTTACTGAACATAACAAAGTGATTTAATTGTTAAAGGATATCTTGACCGGTAATCTTTCCCGACAAGGGCATTAGATGACTAGATGCGATAATAAGGTGTTCCAGCGATTTCTCAAACTTCTTTTTGGTATTGTAACCAATCAGTCTATTTGTTTTTACTCCCTAATCAATGATAAGCAAGTTTTGCCACTCCCGATGCTTGACATCGGGAGACACCAAGACCATTTAAAAGAAAGAACAACACGCCATCGAATTGAAAGGTTATGGAGAATGTAATGTACAAACTTTACTCTATTTCTTACGATTCTATAATAGGGAGTGGCTATTTACAGAGACTGAATAGTTACTTGGTGTTTATTTGAATAACAACAGACCAAAGAGCCAGTTTTCATTTGAATACTTTATGACGCCCCTGATTGAAGCTAATTCAATTCCTCAAGGCGAACCCTTTTGTCCCTTAAGAAACAATCAATCGATGGCTTTATGTTATCCTTCCTGTTTGCGCTTCACATTGTAAACACCTTTCCCTTCAGCAATCCTGGACTCACCATCTTTATCATAGGCCACCATACTGGTAACAAGGATGCGATTACCACTTCTTGCCATGTTCCCTTCAACGATCAAATCATTACTTTTAGCGGGCTGCATGTAATCAACCCGAATATCGATTGTCTGAATTTTATCCTCTCCAGATACAAGAGTGGTCATGCCTACAGCACCGCCAGCGGAATCCATAGCTGTGGAAATAACGCCACCGTGTAAAACCTGCCTTCTGGGGTCCCCTACAAGTTCGGGCTTAAAAGGCACGTGGAGCTTGACATAGCCATACTGTATTGTAACTAACCTGATGCCAAGCAACTTGTGCATGGGAATCATGTTATCTATAATATTCCTGTAGAAAGATTCATCAGCCAACATGGGCAATCCATTTTGATGGGAGATTCTAAGCAAAAGTAGGAAAATAGCCATCAGGAAAAATGATGGCTTACCCGGATTCAATTCCGCTGATCAATGCCCCACATAAGCTTGCTACGAATTGTATTCAGAAAGCCCGATTCGTTCATGCGCATTAAATGAAACGAAAAGCTTTCCTGACGTATGGCAAGCTGAACCGAGGAATCGATGGTTGCATAGCGCGAATCAATGGTAGATAGAAAGTAGTCGCTTCTTCCTTCTACTTTGAATGAGAGAATGGTATCTGATGAGACCACGATAGGGCGCACATTCAAATTATGAGGTGCCACAGGCGTTATAACAAAATTATGGGACGTGGGAAAGATAATTGGCCCGCCACAACTGAGCGAGTATCCTGTAGAACCAGTAGGGGTCGCGACAATGAGACCATCGGCCCAATAGGCATTCAATAATTCACCATTGATATAGGCATTAATGGTGATCATGGAGGAGGTATCCTTCTTGTGAATGGTGAATTCGTTGAGACCATAATTTACATCACCAAATAGATCGTTGCTCGTGTCAACATGGATCAATGTTCGTTTGTCCAACACATAGGTTCTGTAAATCAAACTCTCAATGACGGCATCAATCTCATCTTTTCCTGTACTGGCAAGAAACCCTAACCGTCCCAGATTGATACCCAGCACAGGAATCTCCGAATCCCTCACAAGACTGACCGTGTCGAGAAGTGTTCCATCCCCGCCAAGACTAAACAGAAAATCTACATCACTCTTAATGTCTTCATAGCCATCAAATGTGCTACAGCCCTCTCTTGAGACATCATTCTTGATACGTTCATTAAAGGTGTTATGAATAACAACTTCGAAGTTATTATTATGTAACTTGCTAATGATTTCTTGAAGAAAAGGGGTATCCCTGTCCTTCAGGTAACGTCCGTAGATGGCAACACGCATGAAAGGCTCAAAACTTCTGTTGGAGGTGGACGAAAAAGCCGTGCTCTTTCAAAAGATTTACTGAATATTCAAACCGCACGCTGAGGTCGTAGTAGGTAACCATGTCAACGCCAACACCTGCACCTGTAAGGAAGTGATTATTAAGGGGGTTGTTTTTATAAAAGAAATTGTCTTTAACATAGCCCGCATCAACATAAGATTTCAGGAAAAATTTCAAAGGTGGATTGTTGAAATGATTGATATTGATTAAGTCAGTATTGTTGATCTTAAATGAAAATAATTTGTGTTTCAGCTCAAACTTACCTAAGGCAATAAACTGACCATCCATCACATAATACTCATACCCCCTTACAAAGAAATTTTCATATCCCAGCCCGGGTTGTCTGTAGTAGAGTTTTTGCTTAGAGAGGGAGAGTTTTGTGCCCAGGTCATGAGAAAAATAGAACTTATTGCCAAGATCAAAATGATGAGAATACCTTGTATCAAGTTGGAAAGAATTCAGATTTTGAAATGCGAAAAGGCCCCGCTTGATAGCATGTGCGTTAAAGTAAACACCTTGTAATGGGTAACTCTGCCTGTCCCTTGTATCCAGCTCGTAATTGTAACCAATTGAAAAATATTTCTGAGCGCTCTTATCATTGCCAAAATAGGATGGATTTAATTCCTTAATAGTATCCTTAATACTCACTTGCCTGTACCCGACTGACAGATCATGAGTTTGGTGCATTTTGTTCCGGTACGAGACAATAGCTGTCCCTTCGTAATACTGTTGAAGAAAGTCGTTACTCTTGTGGCGCTCGAGTTCATTTTCTTCGGAGTCATAGGCCAACTCTTTCGTTTGCTCAAATTTCGCATCAAGTTCTAAGCCAAAACGCTTTTGTCGGTCGATATAGGGGCGTTTATATTCCAGCCAATATTTTTCCTTGTATCCTCTTGCTGCAACAACCTTTAATCGATCGCCACGACCTGTCAGATTGTTTTGAATGTATTTGAGGCCATAAACTGTTCTGCTAAAATCGTGATTATAATCGCGCCACCACACGTTAAAGTTTCTATCGGCAAGTTGGAAAATCGGTATTGGATAGATGTACCAACGTTCATTGACGTCAATATGAACGGTAATGGCATTTTTTCCGCTCTTTTTCACATTAAGACTGACATCTTTAAAGAGGGACGTGTTTTTGATATTGTTCTTTGTACGTTGAAGCACATCGCTTAGATTATCCAGAGCCAATGTGTCTCCTATTGTAAAAGGCGCTTCCCGGAGGATAATGGGTGTTTTGGTCTTATTGTTACCACTGATCACAATATTATCTACTACTGGAGCCTGCTGAACATCCAATGCTTTCAGCGAAGCGGAAAGTGACGATTCAATATCATCCACAAATGGCTTGTCACCAGCGGTTGTATTGGTAGTGCAAAAGACAAGGCATAGCAATAACAAGCAAGTACAGCCACTGAAGTACTGTTGACAAAAAGAAACTGTGCTATGGAGTTTAAGAACTATCATGAGCGTTGCACAAGAGCAATGATCTATACATTTAAAAAGTTCATAAGAGATTCATAATGGTCTTTCAGATCATCGTAGTAACCAGGCTGCTGATAACTACCTTTGACAATATATTCAAATCTTTCAAATGTTGCCTCTATTGTTGACAGATCGGAGGCATTGATTTTAAGATTGATCTCCATTTCAGTAGTGTTGGGCTCAGTAAAGATATAGGAAGAAAGAATGCGCGCGTTTTCTTCCTCAACAATACGGGCAATTTCAGCGAGCGAATAATCATTCTGGCTCACTTGTAATACCAGTATGCCACCAGTATCACCAATTGAACTGATTCTGGAAAAAGCGTTGAGAATATCGTGGATTGTGATACTTCCAAGATAGTTCCGATCCTGATCAACAACAGGCACCAATGAAAGCTTCAAATTCACAATGGCCCTCACTATATCATAGAAATGTGTATTCTCTCCCATATCCGGATTGAGCAATGATAACTGATGATTCCCAAGTGCTTCTTCCGGCTTGCTAAGGTCGATGATATCCTCCTCCTGGACCAAGCCGAGCAATTGCTTATTGTTGACAATTGGCAACTGTTTAACCATAAATTCCTGCATCCATTCACGTGCCTTATCCCCTGTATCGGAGGTTTTGAGAGGTGGTATTTCATCTGATATGAGTTCTCTTGCAATCATCCTGTGGCGTAAACCTCGATTTTTTCCATGAATGAATCAAGAATGCCATTAAATTCATCAGGTCGTTCCATCATGGGTGCATGCCCACACTTATCGATCAAGTGGAGCTCCGCGTTGGGCAGCAATTCTTCAAATGCCTCCCCCACAAAGGGAGGGGTTATATTGTCTTCCTTGCCCCATATCAGCAACACCGGCACGGTTACTTTATGAAGCTCATTCCTTAGATTATGACGCAAAGCGGATTTTGCCATTGAAATGACGCGTAACGCTTTCTCTCTGTTATTCACAATCTCGTATACTTCATCGATCAATTCCTTGGTAGCAACAGAGGGATCGTAGAAGGTTTGTTTGGTTTTTTCCTTCACGTATTCGTAATCACCTTTCTTGGGATAGGTATCACCGAGCGAGTTTTCAAAAAGGCCCGAAGAGCCTGTTAGTGTAATGGATTTGACATATTCCGGGTGATCAAGTGTGTAGAGTTGTGCAATATGGCCTCCTAACGAATTGCCGAGCAGGTGTACGTGGGTGTAATTCCTCTGCTTCACAAACTCATGAATATGATCTACCATGCCGGTCACTGTTGTCTCATCCAACTCCAACTCGTAAAGGGGAAGCAAAGGAATGGATATCCTGAGCTTACGGCTAAAATAATCAATCACATTGGCAAAGTTGCTCAGAGCGCCAAACAAGCCGTGCAGTAAAAGTATAACTTCACCATTTCCCTTCTCTATAAATTTGAATTTCCCTACTTCTTGTATCCGGTAATCCATGTAAAGTGAGCGAACCTTGCTTATTGGTTGAATGTTTGCTAAAATAAGGTTTTTCAATTGGAGCATGAAAACCTTAATATCTGTTCCATCCCGCACCCTTGATAGGTTAACCGTGGTTGAATAACATCACACCCCTTTGTCAATGCTCTTGGTTTCCTTAGCCATTGTGCCCTTGTACGTAAACCTGAGGATTTATGTTCTAATTGTGAAGAGCATCTGATTGGCCCGAAAAAACGTTATGTTGGCTACAAATACAAATTCAGCCGGTCTTGAATGAATGAAGAATGGTTTTCTTGCTTTCTTATTACTTGACAAAAAAGCAAAATGGATATTGTTGGCAGAGAGGGCTTAGTAATAAGTTATCTTCTGTCATCTGCCATGTGAGTAAAGAGGATGTTATTCCCAACTCTTCAGAGGATTCCGAAAGGGATTAGCCTCTCCAATGCAATAGCCCGGCCACTAAACAATGCGTCTCAATACATAAAATGGGTTATCAGTGGGCTTCCAGCCAGTTATCACCCGTGCCAATCTCAACCACAACAGGTACTTTAAGGGACAATGGCTTTTTCATTTCTTCTATGATCATCGGCTTTAGCTCATCAACTTCTTCCTTTTGAGCATCAAATACGAGCTCGTCATGAACCTGCATGGTCATGTTGCTGCGAACACCAGCCTCCTTCAAGCCTTTGGAAATATTGTTCATGGCAATTTTGATCATGTCTGCCGCAGTGCCCTGAATGGGTGTATTGATGGCGTTGCGTTCCGCATATCCCCGAACAGTTGCGTTGCGTGAATTGATATCTTTCAGATAGCGCTTACGGCCCAAAAGGGTTTCCACATAACCCTGTTTTCTTGCTTCTTCGATGGATCGATCCATATACGCCTTGATGCCGGGGTATTGCTCAAAGTATTGATCGATCATTTTGCTCGCTTTGCTGTAGCCGCGTGAATGTCGATATCATTCCGGAAAGCTTCGAGCATGGCTCCATCCTCACTAATCTCCGCCACCAACCGCAACTCGATCTGCGAGTAATCTGCAGCAAGTAAGGTGTGCTGCTCATCCTGTGGAATGAAAGCTTTGCGGATCTTGCGCCCTTTTTCTGTGCGTATGGGAATATTCTGGAGATTGGGATTGTTGGAGCTAAGACGTCCTGTGGCAGCCACGGCTTGGTTCAAGGTGGTATGAATACGGTTATCTTTTGGATTGATAAGCTTGGGCAATGCATCAACATAGGTTGACTTGAGCTTGTGGAGTTCCCGGTAATCGAGGATTTTCTCAGCAATCTTGTAATCGCCTGCCAGGTCGGCTAACTTTTCTTCGCTGGTAGAGTATTGACCTGTCTTGGTCTTCCGGCCTTTGTAAGGGATGGCGAGTTTTTCAAACAAAATGGCCCCCAATTGTTTGGGCGACTCCAGGTTGAAACTTTCGCCAGCCAGTTCGTATACTTCTTTTTGAAGTGCCTGAATAGCCTGATCGAGTTCTCGGGCGTAACTGCTGAGAAATTCCTTATCGATATTCACGCCCTTGTACTCCATATCGGCCAATACATGGATCAAGGGCATTTCCACATTTCTGAACAGCTCATCCATTTTCTCATCTTCTTGGAGTAATGGAGCAAACTTCTGTTTGAGCTGAAGTGTAATGTCCGCATCTTCAATGGCATATTCCTTGATCTTATCAATAGGCACATCTCTCATGTTGCCTTGGTTTTTGCCTTTTTTGCCGATAAGATTCTCAATGGGTTCGGGCGTATAACCGAGATAGCTCTCTGCCAGAATGGTCATATTATGGCGCATCTCCGGCTCCAAAAGGTAATGAGCTATTAGCGTATCGAATAGCGGCTCTTTAACGACAAAACCTTGCCAGCGCAACACAAGAATATCGAATTTGATATTCTGCCCGATCTTGCGAATCGTTTCGCTTTCAAAAAAGGGCCTGAATTCCTCGAGAATTGCGCGCGCCTGCTCCTCATTGTCAGGAAGGGGAACATAATAACCAGTGTGGGGCTTCATGGAAACCGACAAGCCGACCAAAAAACAGTTGCTCGCATCCACGGACGTGGTTTCCGTATCAAAAAACACTTCCCCGGCTTTCAATAGCTCTTCGATCAGTTCTTGCCGCTTTTCTTGTGTATCAACTAACCGGTAATCATGTTCGGTATTGTGAATATGCTTACCGCCTGCATCCTCCGGTTTTACAACAGTTTGATCATCCTCTTCTCCCTCGAATAAGTTCATCTGCGTTTGGCGATTAACATTGAATTCCTCACCCAAAATGCGCTTGCCGAGTGACCGGAACTCAAGCTCTGCAAAAAGTTCGGCAAGCTTATCACGATCCGGCTCAGAGCAGACCAATTCCTCTTCGTCAATCTCAACGGGCGCATCATCCATGATTGTGGCGAGCTGTTTGGAAAGGCGTGCCTGATCAGCATAGTTCCTCACATTTTCCTGTTGTTTGCCCTTTAACTGATCGAGGTGCTCAAGCACACCCTCTAAACTTCCATATTCACCGACAAGCTTTTTCGCTGTTTTCTCGCCAATGCCCGGAATGCCGGGTATATTATCCACTGCATCCCCCCACATGCCAAGAATATCGATAACTTGCTCCGGATTTTGAACATTCCACTCTTTTTTGATTTCATCCAGTCCCAGGATTTTGCGGGGATTTTTCATGTAAGCCGGCTTGTACATGTAGATATTGTCCGAAACAAGCTGAGCAAAATCCTTGTCAGGTGTAACCATGTACACCTCATACCCATCCTGTTCGGCTTTTTTGGCAAGTGTACCGATCACATCGTCAGCTTCATAGCCGGATTCCTCAAGAATGGGAATATGAAATGCCGTGACGATCTGTTTAATAACCGGGATCGATTCGCTGATATCTTCCGGCATTTCCTGCCGGTTAGCTTTGTATTCTGAATAGGTTTCTTCTCTTGCCGTGGGCTCCATGGAATCAAAAACCACAGCTATATGTGTTGGTTGTTCATTGTCGAGCAGCTCTTTCAAGGTGCTCGTAAAGCCGGAAATCGCTGAGACATTCATGCCCTTGGAATTGATGAGCGGATTCCGGCTCATGGCAAAATAGGCCCTGTAGATAAGAGCCATGGCATCGAGAAGAAAAAGTTTCTTGTGGGACGTCTTATTCATGATGAACGTTTTAGAAGTAGATCAATAGTCATTTTCCGCTAAGCACTTCCATTTCAATCAAAGCTACTACCTATTTCAAAGGATCATTGCGCTGGCCATTCAGAATGTGATCCGGTGGAGAGATACTCGCGTAAGAAAGAATGGCCGTAGCTTTACTGAATATTATGTAAAGGAATACAACTCAAATATTCAGCTTGTAAATGGTCAAAATAAAAGATTTCTCAACAAGTAAGAAGCCCCTTCGACTCTCCGAGGCCAAGATAATCGGGCATAGTGGTGTAGAAACCACTACCCCCAAAAAGGATGGCCAACGGGAGTTCCCTGTTTAAAAAAGATGGCACATTTGTTTTCAGGGTGGTAGTACCATGAAGATAACTTACTATAGGTGCAGGACATGTAATATTGGTTGGCCGTATCAATGCTCCGGAAACGAGGGTGGTATCACCAGCCAGGTTGAGCATTTCATAGCGTATTCTGTATATTTCTATACCATTATTAGCACCAATTTGCTGCAGAACGGAACTGATTTCTCCATAAATCGAGTCTACCTGTTGTTTCGTGTAAGAAGCTAAAAGTGTATCGTCCACAATGTTTTGGGCATTACCATTAACAGGCCATACAAAAGCAATAACTACAATGGATAGTAAAATCTTTCTCATGATTAAGCATATATTTTGTTGATGAAATCAGGCAACACAATTGATTTGCCTCCTTGTTAACGGAGCGTGAATCTAATGGTTTTTGGCATCAACACAAAACGCCTGCCGCTATTCCCTGTCATGAAAGAGTTCAGTTGGGCATTGATTCAGGGGCTTTGTCAT
>PXTV01000211.1 GCA_003022985.1 Bacteroidetes bacterium SW_11_45_7
ATATCCTCGAAAATAACAATGGAACGTTCCGCGATGTAACTGACAAGGTAGCCCCCTCGTTGACAAAACCGGGACTCGTCACTTCTGCTCTATGGTCGGATTACAACAACAACGGCCAATTGGATCTAATGCTAACAGGAGAATGGATGCCTCTGATGGTTTATCAAAACAAAGGAAATGAATTGGTTGATGTTACAGAGCAAGTGGGCTTAGACAGTACACATGGATGGTGGAATACCATTGCGGCAGGGGACTTCGATGATGACGGGCATACCGACTATGTGGCAGGTAATCACGGTCTGAACTCCTATTTCAAGGCCTCCAAAGATGAGCCGGTTTTCCTATATGCCGGAGATTTTGACAGTACGGGTAGAATCGAGCCCGTATTGTTTCACTACATAAAAGGCGAGATATCTCCTTATCCTCACAGAGATCTCTTTTGCAGCACAATGCCCGAGTATTTCAACAAATTCATTACTTACGAGGATTACGCAAAAGCATCCCTTAATGATATCATCCCTCCTGAGCAGCAAAAGAAAGCTGTTCATCTTGAAGCGTATCAGTTGGCGTCCTGTCTCATTGACAATCAAGGCCAAAAGGGCTTCAAGGTAGAGGAATTACCGGTGCAAGCTCAATTTGCTCCGTTGTACAGCTTTGCCTTTCAGGATTTTAATCAAGATAATAGAAAGGATTTGATCGTTGGCGGTAATTCTTATTCCAATCATTACAAATTGGGGAACATGGAAGCATTGGGAGTTATACCGCTTCGCGGAAAAGATGATGGCTCCTTTTCGAGCACCGGTAAATTTCAAGCCACAGGTTTTGAACAAATCAACGGTGATGTGAAGGCCGTCCAATCGATTCAAACACAAACATCAATGGATAATGGAAAAATCCTGTTAGTAGCCCAAAGTGACGGACCACTTGAGATTTTCCGCTCGGTTCCGTCACTCGATAAGCTCGAGCAATAAGTGAATTGAAAACCTAACGCTTATGGTTTACGGGAAGTCTTAGAAGTGCTTGAAGACGAGGTCTTACTGGTTTTTTTGATCGATTCCTCAATACTATACCCCTGAAATTCCGGAATTTTTGCGACAAGGTCCTCATCCTTTCTTGTATCTACTTCAGACATGATATGCCTGCCAATTTTCAAACCTGTTTTCGTACCGATCTCGCATGCTTTCCTGTAGTGAATACCGCCATAAACCCGGCTCATCGTTACCTCCCACGCTGCATCGTAAAAGGAATCGATCGATCAACGTGCTGAGCATCACGGCCGAAGCCCCCGACATGGTGCTGTGAGCACTGGTATATTCAGGGAACATAGGCGTTTCGAGGAGGGGCGTCCAGCTCGAGTCGATGTAGCGATTGATGTATGTAACCGGCCGGATCAAATTGTAGTGGTATTTCGTGTACCAATTGGCCTTAATAGCATCGGCAAAAGCCACGCCAACCATCGCGTAGGCCTCAGCAGAACGTATTAACGACAAGTCTTTCTTTTTACATGCAATATGTGTAATATTTACCCAATGGCCGGGTGGGCTGATCTGCCGTTTGGTTGACATCATGTGACCCTGCACTTGATTATTGCTCGGGCGGTCGTTCCAAAACCAGGCAATCTCTTCTTGTCCCTTAGACACATCCTTTGAAAAGTTATAAACCTCCATTGCCTGCTGATAAAATGCAGATCCTTTTTCCTTACTGAATGGCGTTGGCGGAGGGGGATTGAACTGCTGGATGGAATCCATGGCAAATAGGCGGATTTTGTACCAATGGGGTTCACAAGCCTCGCCATAGGTGGGTGGTGTGGGCTGCCAGGCGCTTGCACTGTCCGCAACCGTATAGTTTGGCATTTTCTGGATGTTTTCATAGCCATCCGTAGCGGCCCATCTTTTGATGGAGGATGCCAGTTTTTTGCCGTAGTCAATGGAGCGCTCATACACAGCATCGCTGATGTGAGGGCGCAGTGTATCGAGTAAATGCGCCTTTGTGCTGTCAAGTATGTATTTCCTATAGATCAATTCCCTGCCGACATCTGTAAAAGTTTGAATCATTGATACGCGGTAGTCAAACTGTTTCTTACTTTGCGGGTCAGGCAATCCACTCAATGCATTCAATTGGCTTTCGAGCGATTTGAAATGCGGATGGCCCTCAACCATAGCTTCATAAGCAGCAATATTTGCATAAGCATAAATACGGCTGGCAACCGGTGGCTTATGCCCATCCTGAATGACTGCTATACTCAACGCATCATTTAACTGATGTAAAAGAAAACTTTGGTTTCCCTGAATTGGCTCTTGGCTCGACCGATCAGATGTCTTAACATGACCTGTGTTATTCGATTGCCCCTGGCATCCCCAACAAACAACTGTCAGGAAACCGCCAATCAATATCCATCGAATCCCCATTTTGAAGTTCTCTATCGTCAATATACACTTTAAATTATGATTCATAACTTCGCTTTTGTGAAAATGACAAACTAACATTGATATGCCAACCTATTTTGTCAATTACATCTAAGAAGTTATGGGTTCAACTTGCCAGTCCAATTTAGGTAATACGGGGCTGGGGGCGTTATCAAGAACTGTTCCTGTTGTGTACTCGCCCCATTCTATATCGATTCGAAAGAGATCTTCTATTTCACATAGTAACTCTTCCTTATTTCGAAAAAATTGGATCTCCAGAAAATATATTCCCTTATTTAACAAATATCCCGGCACGGTACAAAATGCCCTGTATTTTCCCTGTTGATCGGCATTTGTGATTTGTTTATGCCAAAAAGGAGCGTTGACAATGATCACATTCATGTACTGATCGAAAAATTTGATCCCCGGATGGATTGATGTTTGCGAAACCAATACGCTATATTCTATTTGAATTGAAATAGGTTGGGATTGTTGAAATGCTACACAAGTAGGATCATCACCACTGTAGACATGCAGCTTGTCAAGCTTAGCTTCACCTGTGCCCGGGGCACTCTGCTTATTCCATATTTTATAATTTTTGTCCCTTGCTTTTTGGGCGACAACTTGATCATCTGCTTGATCATCTTCTTGCTCATCATCCTCTTCACTACCTTCGAGTTCACGGTCATATACCTCCTTAAAATATTGGTTAATCACCTCCATTGTTTTCCCATCCTTTCGAATGGCGCCATTCTCCAAATAAATCACCCTGTCGCAAAACTGCTGCAACTCATTGAGCTGATGGCTCACTAAAATCATGGCCTCAGCTCCCTGCTTGATATGTGATATCTTATCATAGCACCGCTTCTTAAATTCCGCATCCCCCACCGACAGCACCTCATCGAACAGAAAACTGCTTATCGATCTCTGCTTCCGACAAGCCCATCATGCGGCCATTGAGATAGACATTGTCACGGCCGGTAAGATCGGGGTGAAAGCCCGTACCAACTTCCAAAATCGAGGCCACTTTTCCCCTGATGCGCACCTCTCCATGCGATGGTTTCGTGATGCCTCCTAAAATACTTAGCAGCGTGCTTTTGCCGGAGCCATTGCTGCCGATGATGCCCAACGTCTCTCCTCTTTGTATCTCAAACGAGATATTTTGGAGTGCCCATATCGCCTCATCTTCCCGGGGCTGTTCAGATGAAAACATAGAGCTCAGATATTTGCCTAAGCTTTGGCGCTCGCGCCCGCCTCTACTGTAAAATTTAGAAACGTTGTCTACTTTCAGGAGATAATCAGCCATTTATGAGCAATTCATTTACGTTTCGCAGTTC
>PXTV01000212.1 GCA_003022985.1 Bacteroidetes bacterium SW_11_45_7
ATCTGCATTTGTGTCTTGATAGTGATCGATGAGTTTGGGAATTTCCTCCGGAGGTACCTGTAGATCATCATCGATGGTGATCATTATGTCACCGGCACTGAAATAAAGGCCGCAAAGGGTAGCATTGTGTTGGCCGGTATTCGTAGCAAGTCGTATACCGGTAACTAATGATGGGTGTTCTTCCTTGATTTGGCGGATCACATCCCATGACCGATCAGAGCTGAAATCATCCACAAATACAACCTCAAAGTCTTGTTCAATCTGTTCAAAGACGTCTTTGAGCCGGCAAAAAAGCTCATGTAATGTCCTGTCGCTATTGAAAACGGGGATGACAACCGACAACTTTTTAATGGGTTCGGCAGAAGTTGTTTCCGTTTCCGGTTTTGATGCGAGTTGAGGTGATTTCATTGACAAAACGTAATTAAAAACGGAAAAGGTGCTGTTGATTCAATGGAAATATATAACATTTTCAATAAAATGTCACATGGTTGAAGATAATTGATAAATAAGCCATTGGTCATTCAAGTTTCGATGACGGGAGGGCAAACAAAACCGTCTGTTTTAACAAGGGCCGAACCCCATGAAAGGCCAACCCCAAAGCCGGCCATCAACATCTGTGTTTCTTGCTCACGGACAATATCAGCAAGAGTATTAACAATGGTGAGCGGTATTGTAGCTGAGCTTGTATTCCCGAACTCTTCAAGAGTGGACGGCACCTTTTCCTCCGGCAGATGAAGTTTTTTTCGGACTGTATCGTTAATTAACTTGTTGGCCTGGTGAAAGATAAAATAGTCCACGTCATCAGTGGTCAGTGACTCCTCCTGCAGGAGTGTTCTTACATTACCGGGCACCTCACGTATGGAAAAGTTAAACACATCGATACCATTGAGGATTAAGTGCAAATCGTTCCGGCAAACATTTTTGTCGTACTCCTTATCCTGGAGTGATTCCTCAGTAACCGGATGGCGCATACCCCCATCCTTGATCATGATATGATCGTAACCGCACCCATCTGATTGAAGGTTAAAGACCATTCGATCTTCTTCCCTGCCGGTTTTTTCAATCGCAGTAGCGCTGCCGGCATCCCCGAATAAAGGGGCCGTGCTTTTGTCCTTCTCCGACACACAATAAGACGACACATCCCCAACCAGTAAAAGAGCTTTCCCTGAACGTAACTGATTCAGTAGGCCATTCACAACAGAGATGCCATAAATGTAGCCCGAACAACCAAGATTGATATCAAAGGCGAGACAAGAATGCGGGAGCCCGAGGCGATCCTGTAATATAATACTCGTGGCAGGTGTTATGTAATCGGGCGTTTGTGTAACAAAGATGAGAACATCGATGTCGTTTTTTTGCCAGTCGAGTTCATCGAGAAGTCTCTCAGCTGCAATGAAGCACAGGTCGGATGCGCTTTGACCATCTTCTGCAATACGCCTGTTCTCAATCCCAAGGGTTTTGATCATCAGGTCCCTTTCCTGATCTGTAAGATTACCGAATTCGCGGTTGGAGACACTTCTCGAAGGAACGGTGGCTGTAATGCCAGCTATTCGCGTACCCGTGGATATAGCAATGCCCATGAGTTTATTTGTTATTCTTAACCGTCTCGAAAAGGTCAGTTAAGGTGTTGGCTTCTTGAAGTTGCTGTGCAGTAACGGTATACCCGAACTCTTCTTCAATGCGAGCTATGAGAATGAGCGCATGCATGGAGTCCCAGTTTTCTATTTGATCAAAACTGGTATCACCGGTTAAAGAGCCGGATGCAATATCCTGAAATTCGTTTTCAATCAGACGTATAAATTCACTTAGCTCCATGAATGACGATCTCGGCTCGGTTAAATTCAATTGCAAGAATGCTGTAAAGATCGAAATTTGTTCCTAAACAGGAAAGTTCAGATAGCAAATATACCGAAGAGGCTACTAACTTGGTGTAAGCCAATTTTGCCGATAAAATATTTCCCCTTTTTAACATGTTGCCAAAAGTTCATCAACACATAGTCTAACGAATTCTTCCGTTTTTCGCAAATATGGAGCCGATTACTGAAGAGCATATAGAAGCAGCAGCAAATGAATTAAAAGGGAAAGAGCTTACACAGGCTGAAGATGTGATGGTTATCATCCATCAAGATCAGCCCGCAGTGATGGATTTTATCTCGGGGGAAGAACACGCTGATCTTAATGAAGATGAGCGGGAGCTTTTAATTTATTTTACCGTACTTACGTGGCTCGCTTTTAAAAAGGCTTATGAAGCTGTTCCCCCTGTTTCAGAAGACTTGTTAAGGGAAGTGGAGGATGGTAATGTCAGTCAGCTCGAGTCGCTACAACAGCAGGATAATGAGAGTATGACATCAGACATGGTTGATTTGGTGGAGAACTTCTTTCAGCGCCCTCTTCTCCAGTACATCATTCAGGGTATCATGGTAGAGGGGGAACAAGATGAGGACATGGAAATCTCCGAGGATAACCAGGGAATCATGGTTTTTAGTTTGAAAACCGTTATTGAGGCATTTGATAAGGTAACCAGCGAACGATTGCAAGCAAGTTCTTAGTCAGTCAACGCTGCATAATAAGAACTGTTGGTCTTTCCATATAAGGAACTTGCATGGGACAACCACCATTTCAGTGCATGAAAGGGAGTTGATCTGCAAACCAGTGTCTCTTATCGGAAGGCTGTTTCGCGTGATGATGTCACCGGATAAAAATCCGGAAAGGATCAACCAACAAAAAAGGCAATGCTAAATGGAAAGCGTTGCCTTTACAAATGAGCAGAATAAAAACAGATGTCAGGAGACAACTTCCATGTTGTCCAGAACACCCATTACTTCACGGACAGATTCCGCAGACTCGTTCAACCTGTTTTGCTCTTCTTCGTTCAGGTCGAGCTCGATGATTTTCTCAATACCATTTCTGCCAAGTTTAACCGGCACACCCAGATAGATGTTATTCATCCCGTATTCACCGTTTAACAATGCGCAACAGGGGAAAATCCGCTGCTCGTCTTTAATGATGGCCTCAGCCATTTGGGCCGCTGCAGCACCTGGTGCGTACCAAGCGGAGGTGCCCATAAAGTTGACGATCTCGCCACCACCTTTCTTGGTGCGTTCAATGATGGACTGTAGACGGTCCTCAGGGACTAACTCTCTTACCGGTATACCGCTAACTGTTGTATATCGTGGTAGAGGAACCATGGTATCTCCGTGGCCACCCATCAAGACGGCTTGAATATCTTTTGGTGATACATTTATTTCTTCAGCCAAAAACGCTCTGTAACGTGCAGTATCGAGAATGCCCGCCATGCCAAATACACGGCTTGAGTCGATCTTGGCTGTAAGGTAGGAGCAGTAAGTCATTACGTCAAGGGGATTGGCCACCACCACAATGATTGTATTAGGCGAGTGCTTCATCACCTTTTCTGTCACGTCCTTGACAATTCCGGCATTTGTTGAAATTAAATCGTCACGACTCATGCCGGGTTTCCTGGGAATGCCGGATGTGATAATGACGACATCGGAATTGGCTGTCGCCTCGTAATCATTGGTAACACCCTTGATTTTGGTCCCAAACTGGTTGATGGGAGCGGTTTCCCACATGTCGAGGCCTTTGCCTTCTGCAATGCCCTCTTTAATATCAACCAGAACCACTTCTTTAAGGAAATCTTTTTGCGCGACAACGTTTGTACAAGTGGCGCCAACATTGCCTGCACCGATAACTGATACCTTCATAACCACAAATTTTTGAACGAAAATAACCAAAATCTTTGTTAGATGAATTGGCGTAATTGTAAATTTGGCTATTTATAGTCCAAACAGTATTTTTGGTGGTTATAAATGAAACCAGACTATGAGAACCTCAAGTATTTTAACATTTCTGCTTTTGTTTGCGGCTGTTGTCAATGCACAAACAAATTATTGTGGCACCCCTAAGGAAGACCTGGAAACATTAAAGCAGCAAGTCTACCAGGTTAAGCAGCAAGAAAAGGCTCATAAACAAAGAGGGCTAAAAGATACCACCTATTATATTCCATTAAAAGCCCATATTGTTGGTAAAGATGATGGCACCGGTTATTACAGTATCAGTACGCTCTTTCAAGCAATGTGCAACCTGAATGAGCAAATGGAGCCCACAAACATGTATTTTTATCTCAAGGGAGAGGTCGATTATATCGATAATTCTGATTTTTATCAGCATGGCTATCAAAACGGGGCTTTGATGATGAGCCAGAACAATGTTGCAGATGCTGCTAACGTCTACTTTGTGGATGATCCGAATGGCGCTTGCGGCTATTTCCTGAGTTCTGCCAATGGAGTGGCGATTAACAATACTTGTGCCGGTCCCGATAATGCCACTATTGCCCACGAGTTGGGTCACTTTTTTGGCTTACCCCATACATTTTATGAATGGGAAGGCACTGATATCCGCGATGGCGGATCGATTGCTCAAAGCAATCAGGAACTTGTAGATGGATCGAATTGCAACTCGACTGCTGATGGCTTTTGCGACACTCCGCCTGACTACTTTTCCTTTCGTTGGGCATGTCCTGAAAGCTTTCGGCCAACAGACCCCAATGGGGATACCATCAACCCTGATGAATCCCTCATCATGTCTTATTCATTGGATAATTGCCAGCAACGTTTTTCATCAAGTCAAAAAGACTATATGATCAATTCCAGTTTGTTGTCTCAACGCCAGAATTTGTTGAGCAATTATGAACCATCCACCGATTCCATTGGCACGGTTAAAGTTATCTCACCAAAAAATGGGCAAGGTGGTGTGGCGCCCGGTAATGCCACCTTGAAGTGGGAGGCTGCCGAGAACGCCACTCATTATTACCTGGAAACATTTGGTAATGCCGCCAATATTCAAGCTGTCACAACAGATACATTTTACAAGGCTAATTTAGAACCAAAGGAAAAGTATTACTGGAAAGTATTGCCTTTTAGTGATGGGAACACTTGTGCTGAGGTGAGTGGCGTCAAAAACTTCAATACTGCTGATACTTGCTTGTCCACAAGTGTTGATAGCAGCAATAATGTTTACTATGTTAATGTGAATGGAGGCACGCCCCCCTATTCATTTGAGTGGTCCAATGGTGATATTGACAGTCTATTGATCACCAATTCACCGGGCACTTATACAGTTACTGTAAGTGATGATAATAATTGCGTGGCAACGGAAAAAGTGACAATCCAAAAGGAAACAGGGGTAGGATCAGCCTTCAATAAAAATAGTGGAAACAATGTAACTATATATCCAAATCCCATTGCTTCGGGTGATCAAATCAACCTATCCTTTGCGGAAACGTTAGAAGGCAAGGGACAAGTTGGGTTGTATTCTGTAGAAGGGAAGCGTATTCGCACAATTCATCAGAATTTCCAGAATACCGATCAGCTATCGATAAGCACAGACCAACTAAGTGAAGGGATGTATATTATTCGCATTCGGTCAGCGTCTCAAAGTACCTCTAAAAAGGTGATCCTTCATTAGCCGAGATAAAAAATATTCCGGTTAGCTCTACTCCCCTTTTGCAGATGTCAATGACCTGTGAAAGGGGTTTTTTAATAGCTTGCAATTTGGGGGTTACTCTAATTTTTACCGTTACGGATGTTGAGGAAGCCCACCCAAACATCATCCCATGTTATGCAATAGACGCGGGGCTCACTGTATACTATTGCATGAGATGGGAGGATCCCGTCCCGCTCCTATGAAGTGATCCGGGATGGAATCTCACCATTTAGGTTATTCCTAAAATAGCCCAAATGGCTTGATCATTCTCCCGATTGCAAGAATCGGGAGTCGATTATTCATTTGACTTGTCTAATGGTAACTAATCAGTCTCAGTAAAATAGCCACTCCCGATGTCAAGCATCGGGAGTGGCAAAACTGCTTATCATTGATGAGGAAGTAAAAACGAATAGACTGATTGGTTACGTTTAATGAATAATTGGGGATCATTTTTCCTTCCACTTAACCTTGTAAATTGTTTTTGTGTGGGAAGTGACTTTAAAGCGGTTGTCGAGCCGATAGCCTACAACCCATACAATTTGTTTGCCCGATGTAAGGAGCCAAACATTTTCCTTTTCCGGTATGGAAAGTTTTTGATCCGTAAAAAAACGTTTTAGCTTTTTCTTTTTGGGCTTGTCTCCTTTGCTTTCGTTAACAAGCGGATAAAAATAATCTCCTTCTTGCCACCGTCTAAGAATGAGTGGAAAAGAGAGTTGATCGAAATCGATAAAACCTATTCCTGGGTCCGATTTGATTTTTATTTTATGGGAGGGTCCTTTTTGAAAGTGAAACTGCTCATTTGTCAAAGTAAGCTGTTTTCTGTTCAATGGAATAGCAAAAGGGCCTGCCTCTTTTTCTCCTTTTGGAGAGATAACGAGAAATGTCCTGTCTTTTATGAGTCTGTATTTCTCACTAAAAAACTGTTTGCCGGCTTGCTCGTGCAATACCTGCTGTATTTGTTCAATTTGGTTAGCAAAGAACCCATAGGGTGCCAATAACTCGAATAGTATGGTTCCAATTGCCGGATATTGATCAATTTTTTTGATCGGTATATATATCAAATCTCCCTTCTTCTCCATCAGTTTTTTCCTGTAATAGCTAAGCCCCTGTTCATAGAGGATTTCAGCATCTTGAAAATGCTTGATATTAGCAGCCATGGTTTGTTGAAAAGAGGGATTTAATGTTTCAAGAGCCGGGATAACCTGATGACGTAAATAATTTCTTTCGTACTTGAGTGATCTATTGGTTGTGTCCTCCCGATATTGAATATGATTCAATATTGCATAATACTCAATGTCTTGTCGGAAAGCGAATAACAATGGCCGGATAATGCGGTTTTGTTTTGGCAGTATGCCGTGTAAGCCCCTAATCCCGGTACCTTTGGTGAGGTTTATTAAAATTGTTTCTATACTGTCATCTTTATGATGAGCGGTAGCAATAGATGAGAAGCCGTTCTTATTTCTTACGGTTTCGAGCCAATTATAGCGCAGCTCTCTGGCTGCCATTTGGATGGAGATGCCATATTCTGATGCGTATTGAGCAGGATTGATATGCCCAATGTAGATATCTGCATTGTAACTTTTAGCCATTTTGTTGGCAAAAGCTTCGTCTTGTTCCGATTCGTCATTGCGTAAACCGAAATTGCAATGAGCAATAGCAAAAGAAAAGCCGGCTCTATTGGGAATTCAGGCGTCATGCAAAATACCTGTCTTGTGAATCAAACCTCTTCCTCAAATTCATCATCACCACCAGTCAATAATTCCATGGCTTGTTTGAGCTCATTTAATGCATGCTGATCCCCATTTTTATTTGCCATAGTAATCCCTTCTTGATACACTTGCGCTGCTTGGTCATCATCGCCCTCTTCTTCAAAAAGCTTACCCAGGTGATAGTAAGTCCCAATATAGGCAGGATCGTGTTGTTTTAATACCCGGAAATAGCCCTTTGCCTTGTCAATTTTGCCTTCCTTCACGTATTCCTGCGCAATGCAGAATCTGGCAAAAGAATCATTCGGATTCGTTTCAAGGTATTGGAAAAGCTGCTCCAATCTGTTGTTTGTCTTTTGCATAGCAGAGGAAATCCTTTAGGTTAAGAATGATGAATATTGTTCAGATTATTAAATAGTTACAGCCCTCTCTAAATGGCTCTCGATGGGAAGCTCTGGTTTTCAATTATTCGAATTTTTGGTTAGTTTTGGCTACTGCTTTGCAAGGATTGAACGCAGAAAAATAGATCTTATGAAAAGTTTAGTTTGTATTAGTAAAGTACCTGACACCACGACAAAAGTCACCTTTACCGACAATAACACCAAATTTAACGAAGAGAATGTGCAGTACATCGTCAACCCATACGATGAGTGGTACTCACTTGTTCGGGCTCTGGAGTTGAAAGAAGCAAAAGGCGAGGGGACAGTAACTGTAGTAAATGTGGGCCCTGCCGACAATGAACAAACTATCCGCAAGGCACTTGCTATTGGTGCTGATGACGCAGTTAGGATTGATGCACAACCTACTGATGGTTACTACACAGCAGCCCAAATTGCCGCTCATGCTAAAGATAAGGGCTACGATTTGGTCTGGGCAGGAAGTGAATCGATCGATTATAATGGATTTGAAGTAGGGGGTATGCTGGCTGAACTACTCGGGCTTCCTTATGTTCAAAATGCAACAAGTATTGATTATGATGGTAGCTCAGCTACTTTAGTGCGAAATATTGAAGGGGGGCAGGAAACCTTATCTGTTCATTCACCATTTGTGCTAAGCACTCAAAAGGGCATGGCAGAAGCCCGGATTCCTAATATGCGAGGCATCATGCAGGCCAAGAAAAAACCTCTTGAAGTGATCTCACCTGTAGAAGCTGAGAATCTGACTGAAATTACCAAGTTTGAGCATCCTCCTGAAAAAGGGGAAGTGAAGATGATCGATCCTGAAAATGTAGAGGAACTTGTTGATCTATTACAAAACGAAGCAAAAGTATTATAAGCAATGGCAGTTATAGTCTATCCTGATACAGTAGAAAAAGAGATTAAAAAAGCATCTAAAGAAGCCGTGTATTACGCGAGTAAGGTGGCCGGGCAACTCGGTACTGAAACGATTGCATTAGCTCTCGGTACACTTGAAGAGGATAAATTGAGCACACTTGCCAAGTACGGTGCAGATCAAGTTGCAACTGTTCATGATGAACGGCTTGATCATTTTGATTCATGTGCTCACACAAAAGCAGTTGCTGAAATTGTTGAGCAATACAGTGCCCGGGTTATTGTAATTCCATACACGAATAATGGCCAGGGATTAGCACCCCGTCTTTCAGCTCGTCTTAAGGCAGGCCTTGTTCCCGGAGCTGTTGACTTCCCCCGAACAGATGGCGATTTTGTTGTCAAGAAAGGTGTATTTTCAGGGAAAGGTTTTGCCTATTACAAGATTAATACCGATCGTAAAATTATCGGTATGCTACCGAACTCCATCGGTCCTCAGGAGAATCCTAAAGCCGGAGCTGTAGAACAGTTAAATGTGACCTTAGAAGATAGTGACTTTACAGTCCAGGTGAAAGATGTTCAAAAGTCCACAGAAGGGGTGCCCCTGTCAGAAGCTGATTTGGTGGTTTCCGGTGGCCGGGGTCTTAAAGGGCCGGAAAACTGGGGTGTTATTGAGGATCTTGCTGAAACAATTGGAGCAGCAACAGCATGTTCACGACCCGTAGCTGATAGCGAGTGGCGGCCACACCACGAGCATGTTGGCCAAACAGGGCAAACCATTCGACCAAGCTTGTACATTGCCATTGGTATTTCCGGTGCTATACAACATTTAGCAGGTATCAACAAGAGTAAAGTTATTGTTGCTATTAACAAAGATCCTGAAGCTCCTATACTTAAAGAAGCGGATTACGGGATTGTGGCTGACGCCTTTGAAGTTGTTCCCAAACTCACCGAAGCACTTAAGGAAAAGGTAGCGGCAAGCTAATTGCTATCTCAAAAAGAAAGGATCAGGAGCTAGTTATGGAAGATAAACTTGAATTGGAGATCGTAGCTCTTTCCCATAGTATAACTCAGTCTCATTCTTATGCTGTTGTATTGGGTGAAAAAGAAGGGAAGAGACGCTTGCCTGTGGTAATTGGCGGTAACGAAGCCCAGGCTATCGCTGTTGCTCTTGAAAAGATGAACTCAAGCAGGCCCCTTACGCACGATCTCATGAAAAACATTCTTGACCAGTTTGAGATTCAACTTAATGAAGTGGTTATCAGTAACTTGCAGGATGGCATTTTCTATGCTCAATTGGTCTGTGAAAAAGATGGGGAAACCTACGAAATCGATTCCCGCACATCAGATGCTATAGCGCTTGCTGTTCGCTTTAATTGCCCTATTTATTCCTATGAGTTTATTATGGATTCAGCTGGCGTTATTATGGAAGAAGAAGGTGAAGAAGGGCAGCGTGAAGCTGAAGAAGCACAAGCCAAGCAACCTGAACAATCCAGCTCGGAAAATTTCAGTCAACTATCAAAGGAAGAGTTGAATAATAAACTCAACGAAGCTCTCGAAAAAGAAGAATACGAAAAGGCTATTAAAATTCGTGATGAGATCAACAGGAGGAAAGAGGGCTCCTGATGATAAGTGTTTCAGACTTTGATCGATAAAAAGATCGAAGGTTTAGTTCAGGTCTATCTCCATCATATTGTTGCAGTGCACTTCCGTTCCTTTTCTTCCCCCTGACATTTTTTACCTTTAGTTCCTTTCTGTTTACGACCTGTAAGGCCTCTTCATGGTTGAGGATATCCTCAGAGGAACAATCGGCATTGTTGGCTTGCTCGCCATAGCTTTCCTGCTTAGCAATGACAGGAAGAATATCAATTGGCGTATTGTCATAACCGGTATTGTCCTTCAGTTTTTGTTTGCTCTTGGCGTTCTGAAAGTTGATTTTATAAGAGAGATCTTCGATGCCATCTCGAGCTTCTTTGTCAAGGTGCTGGACTTTTCTGAAAAAGGAGCAGAATTCGTGCTGGGTGAATGGCCGGAAACCGTGAAAGTAAGGGATGGCGATGGGGACATCATTACGGTTGGCTATATTTTTGCCTTTAAGGTCCTGCCTACCATCATCTTCTTTTCCGCCCTATCATCGCTCTTGTACTTCTTAGGGATTCTTCAAAAGATCGTCTATGGTTTTGCATGGGTGATGAACAAGGCCATGCGTTTGTCAGGGGCTGAGAGCTTAGCTGCAGCTGCGAATATCTTCATTGGCCAGACGGAAGCACCACTGATTGTCAAACCCTATCTCGACAAAATGACGAAGTCCGAGCTCATGGCTCTCATGACAGGAGGGATGGCTACGATAGCGGGGGGTGTTTTTGCAGCATATATCGGCTTTTTGGGAGGCGATAGCGAGGCGCAGCAACAAATGTTCGCCTCTCATTTGCTCTCGGCTTCCATCATGTCTGCACCTGCAGCTATTGTAGCCGCCAAAATGCTCTTTCCCGAAATGAATCCCGCTTCTGTTAATAGAGAGCTGTCAATTCATAGCGAAAAAATTGGCAGCAATGTGCTGGACGCCATAACAAATGGTACCACTGAAGGGCTAAAATTGGCCGTTAATGTGGGCGCCATGCTTCTCACCTTTATCGCCATGATCGCCATGTTCAACTACATCTGTGAAGAGTGGATCGGTAGTTGGACGGGCCTAAATGAAATGGTTGTCAATTCTACGAATGGGCGGTTCGATGGGTTTACACTCCAATATATCCTCGGTTTGTTATTTTCACCCTTTGCTTGGCTTTTGGGCGTCCCGAGCGCTGATATGGTGGTTGTCGGTCAGCTCTTAGGTGAGAAAACGGTGCTCAATGAATTTGTTGCGTACTCGAGTTTAGGCCAATACAAAGCAGATGGGGAAATGTTTCAACATCAAAAGTCCGTGATTATTGCTACCTATGCTCTTTGTGGTTTTGCGAATTTTGCCTCCATCGGGATTCAGATAGGCGGTATAGGGGCTATTGCACCGAGTCAGCGCCAAAATCTTTCGGAACTCGGCATTAAAGCGCTGATTGGCGGCACCATCGCCTGCTTTATGACAGCTTGCGTAGCGGGGATGCTTGTGGCGGATGGAATGTGAGAGATGAAAGGATAATTTTAATTGTAATTTCTAATTTCTAATAACTACCATACAAAAAACATCATTCTTAACCTAAACAATCGATTATTATGGCTACTAAAGGCATGCTAAGAGAAGACGCACTCGAAGGCAAAACCATTTTAATTACAGGCGGGGGTACTGGTCTGGGCCGTGCAATGGGTGAGTACTTCCTGGAGTTGGGCGCCAACCTTGTTATTACCAGCAGGAAATTGGAAAAACTCGAGCAAGCTGCCAGGGAAATGGAGGAGGCAAAAGGCGGCACGGTTCTCCCGGTTGCTTGCGATGTGCGCGAATACGAGCAAGTAGAAGAAGTGCAGAAAAAAGCGGTCGAGCAATTCGGTCAGGTTGATGCACTGGTCAATAATGCCGCTGGCAATTTTGTGAGTCCAACTGAACGCCTTTCTCATAGAGCATTTGATGCGGTTGTGGATATTGTACTGAAAGGCACCTACAATAACACGCTGGCCCATGGCAAACACTGGATTCAAAACGAGCAACAAGGGACGGTTCTCAACATTGTCACCACCTATGCATGGACAGGTTCCGGCTATGTGGTGCCTTCGGCTTGCGGCAAGTCAGGCGTGCTGGGCATGACGCGCTCACTGGCTGTTGAATGGGCCAAGTACGGCATCCGCATGAACGCTATTGCTCCCGGCCCATTTCCTACAGAAGGGGCCTGGCAAAATCTGATACCGGATAATCTTGCCGACCAGATCGATCCGAAAGCGCGTGTGCCGATGAACCGCTATGGTGAGAACCAGGAATTGGCCAATTTAGCGGCCTATCTTGTATCCGATTTCTCTGCTTATATCAATGGCGAAGTGATCACTATCGATGGCGGTGAGTGGTTGAATGGTGCCGGCCAGTTCAACATGATGCAATACGTGCCGGCTGAAATGTGGGATATGCTTGAGCAGATGACCAAAGGCAATAAAAAATAAGGAAGCAGGGGGTCACTCTATCCAGTTCCATGTGTTATCAATGGCGGGGAAGTTTGAAATAGATCAGCCCCTTGGCCATGATTTGTTAAAGGTAACGTACATTTGTGATTGGTTCAATTGGTTCTACTAACCCGAATTTCGAAATTATGATACCATTACGAATAGTCTTGTCATGTCTTTTCATGCTGGCAGTTCTGACGGTGCAGGGACAGATTGAGGATATTGAATTCACCAGGTTTGAGCTGGATAACGGGCTCGATGTTGTCCTCCACGAAGATCATTCATCGCCCATTGTGGCCGTAACAATTACCTACCATGTGGGTTCCAAGAATGAAGACCCGGAACGGACCGGTTTTGCGCACTTCTTCGAGCACTTGACGTTCGAAAAAACGGAAAATATAGGCCGTGACGAATTCCCGAAGATTGTGCAAAATGCAGGCGGGCGGAGAAATGGTTTTACATCATTTGACCAAACCGCTTATTTTGAAGTCTTGCCTTCAAACCAGTTCGAACTGGGCTTATGGCTCGAGTCCGAGCGCATGATGAACGTTGTGATCGACTCTGCCGGTGTTGAAAACCAGCGCCAGGTAGTTAAGGAGGAAAAGAAACAGCGATTGGATAACAGGCCCTACGGTTCGGTAAGTCAACAGGCCTTTGCTCATTCTTATGAAAAACATCCTTATAGGTGGACGCCAATAGGTAAGGAGCAATACATCGACCGGGCTTCAATAGAAGAATTCCGCAATTTCTATCAAACCTATTACGTGCCGAATAATGCTGTGCTTTCCATTGCGGGCGATATCGATACGAAACAAGCCAAAAAGCTCGTCAAAAAATATTTTGGGAATATTCCTCGCGGCAAGAAGGAAATGAAGAGACCAAATGTAGAGGAACCACCACAAACCGAGGAAACCCGTGATACCGTTTACGATAACATCCAATTACCAGCTGTTATCCAAACCTACCATGCTCCTGAGCAAGGCACTGACGATTTTTATGCCCTCGATATGGTAACAACCCTTCTTTCGGATGGAAAAAGCTCTCGTTTATACAAGAAAGTTGTTGATGAAGAAGAAAAGGCGCTCAATGTCTTTTCAAGCATGAGGGGATTGGAAGACCCCGGCTTGTTTTTTGTGTTTGCTATAGCTAATAGAGGCGTGGCTGTTGATAGTCTTGAGATGGCTATCAATCAGGAAGTTGCTAAAGTCCGTAACAACTTGATTTCCGGGAAGGAATTCAAAAAGCTTCGCAATCAGATTGAAAACGATTTTTACAGCCGTAAAAATAACGTTCGCGGAAAAGCATTGGCACTCGCCAATTATCAACTTTTTTACGATAATCCCGATTTGTTCAACACGGAACTCGAGCGGTACATGAATGTGACGCGTGAGGATCTGAAACGTGTGGCTAATGAATATTTGGTGAAAGAAAACAGAACCGTTCTCCATTATTTACCGAAATCCCTTAAGCCGTAAATTTTTATAAACATTAGTTAGATATGCGACTCAATGCCCCGAATGCCCAATCCATTTGCATCTTTTTTGTTGCAACCCTTTTGTTAAGTGCATGTTCTACGAATAAACTGGACAGGAGCAAAAAGCCCGAACCGGGAAAGGCGCCTGACGTGTCCTTTAGTGATTACGAGAAGTTCCAATTGGACAATGGTCTCACAGTCTTTGTGGTGGAGGATGAACAATCCCCCAAGGTTACTTACTCTCTTGAGATTGACCGCGATCCGATAGCGCAAGGTGAAAAGGCCGGCTACGTCTCACTTGCCGGGGACATGATTGGGACCGCTACCAACAATCGCTCCAAGGATGAATTAAACCAGGAGGTCGACTTTATCGGAGCAACACTTTCCGCAAATCCAACGGGTGTTAACGCCTCAGCCCTGAAAAAGCGAAAGGAAAAACTGCTCGATCTCACAGCTGACGTCATCAAAAATTCAACTTTTACACAGGATGAACTCGAGAAGAAGAAGAAGCGCCTGAAGTCGGGGATCAAAGGCTCAGAAGAGGACCCGGGCAGTATTGCATCAAACGTGTTTAAGAAGTTGATCTACGGGCAGGATCACCCTTATGCGGATGTGAGCACAGTCGAGTCCGTAGACAGGGTTGAAATGGCTGATATCAAGGAGTATTACAACAAATATTACAGGCCCAATATTTCGTATTTGGCTGTTGTGGGCAATACCTCTAAAGAAGAGATCAAACCGCTTTTGGAAAAGAAACTTGGCGATTGGCAAGAAGAAGATGTCCCTGACCACGATTATGATCAACCGAAACAATTGGAATCGCCTAAGGTTGCCGTTGTGAACCGGCCCAATGCCTCCCAATCCACTGTTCGCATTGGTCATACTGTAGACCTTCAATTGAGCGATGATGATTACGCTTCGGCCCAACTCACCAATACCATATTAGGGGGTGGTGCATTTCGTCTCTTTGAAAATTTACGT
>PXTV01000213.1:0-23056 GCA_003022985.1 Bacteroidetes bacterium SW_11_45_7
ATTGGAGTATTCCAAAATCATGTCTTCCGCATTCTCAGGGATATTGCAATTGATTGAATTACCGCCTTCCTTGAGATAGAAATCCAGGGTTCCTCCTCCCGTTGTGATGAGATCAATGGTTGCTATTTCCCGCTTACCGAATGTAGCATCACCAAACCAGAGGGCATTCGATCCGGAATTTGCCCCACAATTTCCATTTGCAGCTACACTGCCAATATTGGACCATTGCGTATTGTTGATCCCGGGGTCGAAATCATCTTCGAAAGCCCGGCCACGACAGGTGGATGCCTTGATCTGGGTTGTGTCTCCAATGCACAGACCTGAAGGGGATTGGATATCAACTGTTGGTACTTGGCCACTGACCGTAATGGAAACGCTGTCGGTGATAGTGCAGCCAGTGTCGGAAGTGATATCCACAAAATATGTTGTTGTCTTGCGTGGTGATGCCACAGGATTTTTCACTGTTGCATCATCTAATCTGGCAGAGGGGCGCCATTCATAAGTAAATGGATCGTAAGAAAGCGAGTCATTTGGATCGATATTCACCTCCAATAGTGAAGATTGCCCACGGCAAAGCGTGTCATTTTGGGTTGTAACATTGTGGTTAAAATCAGGAACGCGATTAACAAACACAGTATCCTTGTTCTTGCAGGTATTGCTAAGATCACTTTCCACTATATATTGGGTAGGACTGCCGGGGGCAACCTTGATGTTCGAGCTATCCGCATCTGCATTGACAATACCGCTTTTGGGGCGCCAGGAAAACTCATCACCACCAATTACTGAAAGGTTGATGGCAGCACCTGCCGGACAGTATTTGGAAGTATCAGGCAAGGCAACTGTACTGTCCTTTACCAAAATATTAAACGAAAAAGTTTGGCGTCCTTCAATTGGGCATGCATCATCTTTCACTGTCACTGTCAATACATTTGAGCCAATGTCACTTGCTCCGGGGCTCCATTCAAAGTGGCCTGTCAGCGTATCAGTGGGGTCACCCGTTACATTGAAAGTAGCGCCCGGCAGAGCCGAAGCTATGTTAGATGAGAGCGTTATAGAATCACCGGTAGAGGAATCAAAGGCATCTATAGAAAAGGATACAGTATCACTAGGACACATTTCAACAATGTTAGAACCTGTTGCAACGGCTCCTTGCAAATCATCGATACTATCGGCAAGAGTGGGCTGGTCATTATTGCAAGTATCCACGGAAAATTGAATATCCCTCCTCGTTGTGCCTAATAGCTGGCCATTCCGGTATTCTACTACTTCCACCGTTACAATGGCCTGTTGCTGTCCGGTTGGTGTAAAGCTCATCTGGCCGGTGCTATTATTGAGTTGAAAGCCGCCTGCTGTCGACATGGGATTCGTGGCACTGAAACCACTTGCATATTGGACTGACGTATTGGGATCAGCGAGGGGAGCAACCAGATGATAGACAAGTGAGTCGCCCTCCGGATCGACCGCCCCTGTATTGTAGTTGTAGGGTTTGCCTTCACAAGCAAATGGAGCGGGTGAGCTTGTAAAAAATGGCGATGAGTTGCAATTGCTTCCCTGAGCATCGAGTGTGGTTTCGATGTAGATGTCTTCACTAGTTGGATTCTGGAGATTCGTAGCATCATTCCTGCAACAGTTGTCATAGGAAATTGTATAATCGGAGCAGGTTGTGTCAATAAAGACCGTATCCGTATAAGGAACAGCTTCATACCCGGGATATTGCGCTGAGGTATCGCAATTCGATGGCACTGTGCTGCAGGTTTGTGACACAGTATCTCCTCCCGGCAATTGGTTAAGATTAAGAGTTTGTGAAAAACAGGAAGATTGTATATCGACAGAAGCTGATGAAGGAGCAGATATGCCATTACAACTTCGGTAAAAAATGAGATCAATGCTGTACTGGCCATTGCCTAAACAGGAATAACTCAGATCAATTGCGGCAGCGTGTGAAGCATACGTTTTTTGAGATAGTCCTCCGCTAAGCAATAATACAGCGATAAGCGCAACAAGATAGTGTTTTATCATATGGCAGGTGTGGATTTCATGAATTTTCGTTCGTGAATCAATTGAGCAGTAATGCGAGTGCTTCGTCTTCCTATTATACAATTTCAAATGTCTATTTTAACAAAAGTCAGCTTGCTATTTTTCTTTCTCAAACTTTTGCTTAAATATTTTACAATCATCCTGATCAAGCCACTCATACACTGCTTAAGTATTTGTTATTTCCGGGTATTCGTGCCATATCGCGATCACCAGGATCATTTTAGAACACGAAAGCCATGATGTAAGCCTGCTTCTTATAAGAATGCTCCACCTTATCTATACCCAAACCTTAAAAACGTTACCAGCGGGCTACTCTTCATGTAATATCAGTTGTTGATACTGAAAGGTCAAGGGCAACAGGATACCATTAATTGTACCGCATAGCCGCACATTTTTGAGTGTGTGTAAAATGTGTGTAAGAATTTCCTTGCTGATTCGTCAAGCCAATCAGCCAAAACACCAGCTACGCAGGCATTCTCGCATAATCGAGGAGACTTGTAATGTATGATAGTGACCCCTGCAGGATTCGAACCTGCAACCTTCAGAACCGGAATCTGACATTCTATCCAGTTGAACTAAGGGGCCAGTCCGCACAAATTTACAATCTTGTCAACAGGGCTTAGCTGAATCACCCGTCAAATTGCGAGCCGTAGGTTTTGCTCGGGTCTTTCTTGTTATCCTCTTGGTTGTATTTTGAACAATCGAGTTCGATATTGATCTCAGTATCCGGTTTATCGAACTTAGCCTTGGGATCGTAACTCAATGATTCATCGTCATAAACGCGTTGAAAAAACTTAGCCCAGATGGGAAGGGCGGAGCTGGCACCCTGACCGTACTTCAGGGACGGGAACCGGATAAAGCGATCCTCGCCACCAACCCAGGCGCCAGCCACAAGCTCCGGTGTAAAGCCAATGAACCACCCGTCAGACTGATCCTGCGTAGTCCCTGTTTTGCCGCCTATCTCACCTCTGATATTGTACTTATACCGCAAGCGAATAGCCGTTCCTTTGTCGACAACGTGCTGCAACATTTTCAACATGACATGACCGGTTTCCTCGTTGAGTGCCTCGCGCTTTTCGCTGTAGTAATCCCTGATCAGGTTCCCGTTCTTATCTTCTCTCGTACAGAGAAATATCGGGGGTGCCAAGTGCAATAGCAGGCACGGCAGGTATATTGCTCGTAATACCCATTTTACGCACCCTGTCAATAACGGGCTGGGGGCCGATCTGCTTCATGAGATAAGATGTGACACTATTTTTGGAATTGGCCATCCCCTTTTTAAGCGCATATTTGTCGCTGGTGAATTCACCTGAGGCATTTTTTGGCGTCCAGTTGTCGTAGTCTTCAAAAGTTACAGGCACATCCAGTACCTGGTAACAGGGAGAATAGCCATTATCGATGGCCTCCGTATAGACAAAGGGTTTAAAAGTTGAGCCGATCTGACGTTTTGTGTTTTTATTGACGTGATCGTACTGAAAATACTTGTAATCAATCCCTCCTACCCATGCTTTGATTTTACCCGTCTGCGGATCAGTTACCAAAAAGCCGCTTTGCAAAAACATCCTGTGGTAGCGGATGCTGTCGATGGCACTCATAACCGTATCTTTCTCACCGTCCCAGCTAAAGACGGTCATTTCGCGTTCTTTCCGCATATTGGCCATGATGGAATCTTTTGAGACCCCTTGTTCCTTCAACCTTTTGTAGCGGTCAGTCTGGCGAATTTTGGCTTTTAATTTTTCTTCGTGTTCTTTCCAGAGGTCTTTGCCTTCCCATTGCTCGAAAAACTTCTCCTGTATATCGGCCATGTGCTCCATAACAGCAGCCTCAGCATGCCGTTGTAATTTGGCATTGATAGTGGTATGAATATTGAGTCCATCTGTATAGAGATTGTAGTGGCTCCCGTCAACCTTCTCGTAATTCCGGCACCATTTTTTGAGTTCGGCCCGAAGGTGTTCTCTGAAATAGGGCGCGAGTCCCTTGATGTGATCTGTCCGCTCAAACCTTACATCAATCGGCTGCTCTTGCAGTGAATCAGCAACTTTGCTTTCTATAAAATCGTACTTACCCATCTGGTGAAGCACGATATTGCGCCTGTCTATGGAGTTCTCGTAATTACTTTTAGGATTGAGAGCCGTAGGAGCCCGCAACATTCCTACCAATACGGCTGACTCTTCAACTTTCAGTGAATCCACAGGTTTGCTGAAATACGTTTGGGATGCAGAACGAATTCCGTAAGCATTGTGACTAAATGTTACCGTATTAAGGTACATGGTTATAATCTCATTCTTGGTATAGTATTTCTCAAGACGCACAGCAATGACCCATTCCTTTAGCTTCTGGATAATCCTCTCAAACGGACTTCCAGGCCTTTTGTGAAAGAGGTTCTTTGCCAATTGCTGCGTGATTGTACTCCCCCCACCCTTATTTTGCTGCAATAAAAGCGTGCGGACAAAGACACGAGCAAGACCCCGGAAATCGATGCCTGAATGTTGGTAGAAACGGATATCTTCAGTTGCCACCAGCGCATTCACAAGATTGTCAGGCAAATCCTTAAAGTCAGCATTGGAGCGATTTTCACTGTAATACTTCCCCAAAAGCACACCGTCTGCTGAATAAACTTTTGAGGCCAGCGCATTTTCAGGGTTTTCCAATTGTTCAAAAGAGGGGAGTTCACCAAGGGCACCCCTGGAAACAGCATACATCAACCCCACTACGGAGAGGATGCCTATCAGGATAATCCCCCAGAATATGGCGGAAAATAAAATGTAAGGTGGCCGCTTTTGTTGCGTTTGATTCTTCTTTTGTTGTTGATGACTCACGGAGGTTATTTTTCTTTTTGTTCCTTTTGTATGGGATAACGATCAACAAAAAACTTTTGATACTGGCCCGTGCCACCTTTTTGGATTAATGTCTTCATGTTTTGCTGGCTTATTACGGATATATTTAAACTTTCCCTGCTCGTATTCTCAAACACATCTTCTTGATTCATGAACAGATTGTAATATTTCATCGCATCCTGTTGATTCTTAAATGTCCGTACCATGATAATATTTGCCGACTTATTGGAAATAACCGACTTGACCTTCAACGGTTTTAAGCTGTAATTCCGGGAATTGAAATCGGACAATTGGTTGATGAGCTTATTGGCCTGAATGGTATCGGTTTTAAAGGAAAGAATGAAATAATGCTCGGTGCCCGGGTTGTAGTTGAATTGTACAGTGACAGCTTCCTCCTCGGTTGCGGCAGTGTCCAGCTCGTACTTCATCTCGGGCTTTTCCTGCTTAACAGTTGTGTCTTTGTTGTACTCGCGGACGTAAAACAGCAAATCTTCTACATGTTTGCGCAATGAATGATCAGGATAATCTCTGGTAAACTGCTTTAACGTGGTTTGATAAGCTGTAAAATCACCTTTTTGGCCCTGGGCATAAGCTTTCAGCAACCTGAAGCGAGGAGCTAATGAGTCAAGCTTGAAAAGGGAGTCGGCCATCACACACCGCTGAATGGTACTATCGTAATATTGTTGTTTATAAATGGTATAAGAATTGGCATAATAATCCTTAACCTTCTGTTGTTTTTGCTCTTGCTTTTTAAAGTAGCCAGGATCACGGATGATTTTGGCATATTTCGATTCGGGATACTTGTTTAAGATTCTTTGTTTGTAAGTTTTTTGCTTACTACTATTACCAGCTTTACCGTGGAGAAGATAAAGCTGATAAAAAACTTTTGGTTCAATGTTGTACCCCTTGAATTTACTATCCAGCTCGTCAAAAGTGGCAAGCGCTTTTTGTTGGTTCTCGAGCTCATTTTTGTAAATAGTTCCCAATTCGTAATAAGCATTGATCATTTTCTGCTTAGATTGCTGTTGCTCCTCCTGACTCGTTGGTATCTGAGCCAGCATCTTCTCCTTACTCAACTCGTCTCCTCCTTCACCTGCTGCAAGGGTGTCTTCACCAGCCCCTTCCGTCTTATCGCCTGAAGATGAAAAGCCGGATTTGGTCGATCGCCTCCAGTTATCCTCGAGCTTGCGGTCACCCCATTTTTGGGCAAACGCATTGTAGCCGGAGCTTTTCGCGTTTTGATTGTAAAAGTACCACTTCCCTCCTTGCGGACCTTTTTGGCCTTGATCATCACCTTGCTTTGCCAGTTTGGATGCCTGCTTTTCTTGCTGTTCTTTTTTTCGCTGCTCCCGTTTCTTTTCGATTAGGTCCTGCACGTATTCCTCCCGTTCATCTTCAGCCATAGAGGCAATACGCAACAAGCTGTCTTGCTCGCTGATAATCTCCTGCTTATCAACCACGTTCTTCAAAATGCTATTCCGTTGCCGGATGTCACTGTACCGTTCGTGCTTTTGATTAAGTACTGTTAATGTACTGTCATAATAGGGCTGTGCCTTGCTGTACTCCCCATCTTTGAATTGAAGATCTGCGATTTTAAGATAGGATTTCGCTTTTTGTTGGTCGTTATCCTTAGAACTTCTTATGGATTTATTCAGATAGTTGATGGCTTTTTGTTCATTGTTGTTTTTCAAGGCCAGTTCAGCAAGTGCGTAATAGATCTGATCGAAATATTCGATATTCTTATCATCATCGAGCATATCCTTGAGTTGCTGCTCAAGATTTCCTGTGGCAAGACGGGGGTCTTCGCCTGAAAGATTGGCCATGGCCATCTTGGCATTAAAAGCCATTTCGTACGGTGGGTTATGATCGAGCACCTTTTGGTAAGTCTGAAAAGCGAGACTGAGCGAGCTGGTATTTTCGTAGAGTTGAGCTAATACGTAGTAAAGACGTGCTTTATCTTTTCGCTTGTTAGTGTATTCTATCGCTAGACGCAAAGGGCGAATGGCGTCCTCGTAATCCTCTCTCTCAATATTGTAATACGCTTGCGCCTTCCTGAGTTCCCCATTCAGCCGGTATGGAAAGTCTTCATCGGATTTGAGAACAGTGAGCACAGATTGCGCTTCTGAAAATTTCTCTTGTTGCACATAAGATTTAACCAACCAAACCATTGCCCTGTAACGGATAGGCTTGTGCCTGAGAAAATGAAAGGGGGTGCGCCTCATCTTAGCAATTTTCTTCTCTTTTTGAGCCTTCTCCTCCACACTCATCTCATCACCCGGTTGTTCATTTCCATTTTTTTCTTCTTCATCTTTATTAAAGAGCTCGTAAAAGAAATTGCCCTTCCGTTTGCTTGCTCTTCTTGCTTGCTTTCTTTCCTTTTCTTTTTTCCGTTTTTGTTTCTTTTCAAGGCGCCTTCTTTTTTTGCGGTCAATTTTACGCTGACGAACATCGTAGTTGGAAGATATATACTGAAATGTTTTTTGAGCGGAATTGTAGTTCCCTTTCAGATAATGGGACTGCCCTACCAAAAAGTAGCAATCATCGGCCCACTTGCTGTACTTATGCATTTTAATGACCCTTGATGATTTTTTGATAACGGTCTGCAGATCAGACGAATAAGAGGAGGTTTGTTCCTGGTCGTTATGGACGTAGAGATCGATCACCTCCTGCGAAAAATCATCTTCTTGACCATCTTCAATACCGTTGTATACCTGATCAAGTTTGTAATTGGCGTTAAAATACCCGTTATAGCGGGCGGTCATGTTATGATAAGTTTTGCTTATGAATGACCCATCGCGATTTTTCTGTGGAGCACAGGAATTACCAAAAAATATGATCAAGGGCAGGAGAGCGGTGAGAAACGTTATCTTTGCAATCTTCAACTGCTGGAACCTCTTTTGCTTTGAGAATTGAATTTGCGCAAAATTATTCTAATTTACGATAAAACCCTTAAAGACCTCCACATTGCCGAATGACCCAGCATGGCGGACAAAGAAACTCTTTCCTCGATAAGCTGCGAGCCCAATATAAAATGGTCATTCTCAACGAGGAGACCTATGAGGAAAAAGCATCCTTTAACCTAACACGTTTAAACGTTCTTGTTATTATAAGTTCAGTGGTGGTTGTCTTAGTTTTTCTTATTACATCGCTCATCATATTAACCCCAATTAAGCAATACATTCCGGGCTATGGTGATATCCAATCCAAACAGGAACTTGTTGAACTGAGGTTAAAAACTGATTCGCTTGCTAATGTTGTTGCCAAACGCGATTCCTGGATCAGCAATATCCAAAACGTTTTTGAAGGGAAAATTGATACATCTGTGTCAAAAAACACAAACGAACCCTTTTTGTACGATACTGTAAAACTGGATAAAATCCCGCCAGAAGACAAGGCATTACGGCAAGACATTGAACGGTCAGATGAATTTTCACCAGCATCCGCAAAAGCGTCAACAAGCAAGTCAGAACCTGCGGCCGGCAAGCTTTTTTTCCCACCTGTTAAAGGGTATGTCACCAATCAATTTAACAGGCAAACCAACCATATTGGGGTGGATATTGTAGCGCCTGCTGATGAGACCGTGAAAGCAGCATTGGAGGGGCATGTCATCATGGCATCATGGACGCTTGAAACCATGTGATAGGCATTCAGCACGCCAATAATCTGATCAGTTTCTACAAACATAATGCAGTATTGTTGAAAAAAGTTGGTAATTTCGTTAAGGCAGGCGAACCAATTGCTATCATCGGTAGCAGCGGGGAACTCTCCACTGGCCCTCATCTTCACTTTGAGCTCTGGCAAAACGGAGTACCAGTAGACCCCCAGAACTTCATTGTCTTTCAGGATTAAACACCCTTTACGATGTTTGGCAATCAGAATAAAGAAGAGAAAACGGAACAACCGGTTAATGGCGGGAACACCGTCAATATCCTTGGTGAAGGTACTTCCATAGAAGGGGATGTCAAAACCGATAGCGACATCCGTATTGATGGCAATATAAAAGGAACCATCGATTCCCAGGCCAAAATTGTTGTTGGTAAGTCCGGCAAAATCGAGGGCGATATCAGCTGCATCAATGCCGACATATCCGGAACAATAACCGGAGAACTCCGCGTGCAGGAAATGCTATTTTTAAAAAGTTCGGCCGTTATAGAAGGTGATATCACTGCCATTAAGCTTGTTGTAGAAGCCGGTGCCCAATTTAATGGCAATTGCCAAATGGGGACAAAAGAAGTCCGCCAATCCAATGAATCAGGATCAGGAAAAAAAGAGAAACAACAAGGAAACGCCTCCCTCAAAAAAGAAGCCAGCTAAGCATTTTTTACGCTACAGCGGTCTCGGCTTTCAAATGGTTGCAACCATTCTTATCGGTGTTGGCATAGGCATCTATCTCGATGATTATTTCAACATTGAAAACCATATATTCACCTTGGTCTTTACCATTATATTTGTATTCTTAGCACTTTATTTTGGAATAAGAGGAGTTCTAAAAGATTGAAGCAATCCACTACCATCCGGTTTTTGCTCACCTCCTTATCAACTGCTTTGGTGGCGGCAATTGTGATATTTGTCATGCGCGACACCTCTTTCCTGAGCAATATTGAAACGTTTAGCTGGATTTCCCTCCTCTTTTTCCTGATTCTTTCCACAATTTCTTTCCAGCTCAATGCGTTCACGCTGCTCAATCATCTCAAGCAGCGTTTTATGCAGATCTTTTTGGCTACCATTGTCGGAAAGTTCTTGTTATCTATAGTTCTTATCGTCTCATATGCCTTGATTGCAAATCCTTCCACCTACCGTTTTATCGTTCCTTTCTTCGTATTTTTCTTGCTTTACAAGGTCATTGAAATAGTGTTCATTCTTCAATTGTCAAAAGAATCGCCCCGGTCTTCTGCATCCCAATGAGTTTTATCACTACCATCTCTTCTCACCTTTCCGGCAATACCTTGCAGATACGGAATGCGGATTCCCAACAAATTGCATCAATACAAGAGCATCAGCTTATCAATAAAAAAGGTGAAACGCTCTACACCATAAAAGGAAATATTGTTTTTGAAGGAAATACTACTGATAACGATCAAATTGAACTTCTGGTAAAAGCAAACAATATCTTAGAAGATTCCGAGAGCCGCGTATTTCCGCGTCATATGAACGAGGTAAAGTTCACGGTCAGAAAGGGGCGTATTTATTACAAAAAAGGGCTACAGATTAAAGATGCCGGCCTCATTGCAGAATACCTGAAAATGGATGACGGCAATTTTGCTTTACAGGATTACAAAGGGAACCGCCTTGCTACAATTCATGGCTCGTCAGCAACCTCTGCCCAGTTAATGGCTGTATTTTACCATGTCTACAAGAAGCAACATCTCGATCAAAACGTCAGGAGGCGCATAGCAAATGTTGACAAGGTCAAGCAAGATAAAAAGCAAGATGAAAACGGTATCATCAAACCCTACTGGGCAAGGGGCGGCCAGGAATGGGTATGGGATGGCGAAGTTCTCAAACCAAGGTGGGGATCGAGCCCGGGGAAGCGGTGGGAATTCGATGGCCGTATTCTTAAGCCGGTGTATTCCAGCGACCCCCACGATGAGTGGGTGTGGGATGGCGAAAAACTGGAACCCCGATGGACCAATAGCGACATCAACACTTATATCTGGGAAGGAGATAAACTAAAACCCTACTGGGTATCGGACAGCAAGCGCGAGTACGAATTAACAGGGGAGTTTGTCAAACCTCTTTGGGGGAACCGTCCCGAGGACGAATGGATTCTAGAAGGCAACATTCCCAAACCTGTGATTGCTATAGTCGTGCTCGGCATAGCCGGCCGGTAAGGAACCCACTCTCGAACTGGTTACAACCAGGATTCTGCTATTCAACTATTACGCTTGTTTATCAACATTCACATCTCGTGTCTCCCAACCGAAAAAACGGGCTTACATTGGCATACAAATTAAAGGTATTGGCCATCAAAACCCTCGCCCCATGACAAAAGCCAAAATCACCGGAGTAGGCCATTACGTACCAGAAACCGTAGTCACGAACAAAGAACCGGAACAGTACATGGATACTTCCGATGAATGGATCCGTGAACGAACAGGCATTCAAGAAAGGCGGTTTTTCCGGGAAGGCGAGGACACAGTTTCCAAAATGGGGCCCGGGCAGCTAACATGGCTTTAGAAAGAGCCGGTGTAGATGCTTCGGCCATCGATTTCATCGTTTTTGCTACACTCAGTCCGGATTATCACTTTCCGGGCCCGGGTGTTCTCCTCCAGCGGGAGCTCGGCCTTGCACCGATCGGTGCGCTCGATGTGCGCGATCAATGTTCCGGCTTTATCTATGGCTTATCCGTTGCTGATTCGTTTATTCAAACCGGCAAGTACCAAAACATCCTTCTTGTAGGGAGTGAAATTCAAAGCAATGTCATGGAGTTAAGTGACCAGGGGAGAGCAATGGCTGTCATTTTTGGCGATGGAGCGGGTGCTGCTGTTGTACAAGCCACAGATGAGCCTGATAAAGGTGTACTCTCAACAAAACTTCATGCTGATGGGAATTTTGCTGAGGAATTGATGGTACAACACCCCGGTAGTAACTTGAAAGAACGGGTAACACACGAGATGGTTGACGATGGCAGTTTACTCCCTTATATGAACGGCCGTCTTGTTTTTAAACATGCTGTTCACCGCATGCCGGAAGTGATCTATGAGACACTTGACGACACGAATTACACATCTTCAGATATCGATCTGCTAATTCCGCATCAAGCGAATCTGCGTATTTCAGAAGCTGTCCAACAAAAGATGGGCTTTGGGGAGGAACAGGTGTTTAACAACATCCAGAAATACGGTAATACCACTGCAGCTTCTATTCCACTTGCCATGAGTGAGGCCTGGGAAGAAGGAAGAATCAGGGACGACTCACTTTTGACATTGGCTGCCTTTGGCAGCGGATTTACCTGGGCTTCTGCCCTTGTCAAATGGTAATGTAAGCCAATAAGCAGTCATCAAGACGAATGGTGAAACTGGCATGAATCCCCACCTTTCAGCATGAAGGCACAAATAAATTTCAATCTAAAGAACCGAATGAATGCCCTGCTGCCCATATCTTTACGTAATCATTTACTTGCTGCGACCGTTATTCGAAGCTGCAGTTCCTTCGCCATTTGAACTCTTGTAAGCTTCAAATATGAAAAGCGGTGGAAGGTTAAGAGGTTCAAAGTCCTTTTTAATATTATCGAAATGCGGCTCAATTGTTTCTTTAACCCCATAGTTGAACTGATAAGAAAGTAACATGCCGCCAGGTCGCAAGCTGTTGTAAGCATTTTGAACAATGGCATGTTTTTCTTCCCTGGCAAAATAAGAAAAGGGTAAGCCGGTGATTACGTAATCAGCATAGGTTTCTCCACACTGCTCAAGGATGTTTTGAACGTTTTCTGCGCTATCCTGAAACACAGATAAGCGCTCATCCTGAATCTTCCTGAGTTGATCGACAAAATCCTTGTTGGTTTCGATGAGTATCAGGTGACTGTCCGGCCCCATTTTCTCCAGGAAATGTTTGCTGTAAACACCTGACCCGGGGCCAAATTCAACAATAACAATGCGTCTTGAGAAATCGATTTTCTTTCCAATTCTTTTAACACTAAACCCTGATGATGGTGTAAGAGAGGCCACCTTCACATCGTTAAAAAAGTTCTTCAGGAAATTGATCCTGGTTTTGATGTTGTTATTTTTTTCAACTTTCGTCATTATCTATATCACTTATTGATTGGCAATACAGGGCCTCCATTCAAATCTACGCAAAACGTAAATGTTTTTTAATGAGTCAACCCTAACCTATTGATTTTCTTGAGGCAATTGTAAATTCCCAACGAAACTCAATTTTATCATTAGATTGTTGTTTTGTTAGCTAAATGCTAATTTCTTTCTAAATCTCTCTTTGTTTGAGGAGTATTTTAATGACCTTTATCATCACCGAATTGGGAAACTAAACTTCCAATTTTGGAAAAATAAGGCAACTCATTCAGTCAGAACACGTAAAACGCGTATAATTGAAACCAAGCAGTCAAAGCTTACCATTTACCAATTATACAATTTGATAAGCAATTCACTCACACGTTCAATTCATATTTATAAAAGAAGGTATAAGAATAGTATAAACCTGGTCTATTCTTAGTTTAGTGTTAGGATATAAAAAGTAGAATCTTCCTTTTCTCAAAATTGTTAAAAAAAACGTTGACCCTCTCATTACCGTATTCAGGTTTTATGTTCAATTTTTTTAAAAATATTTCCATAACAACCAAATTTTTCCTTGCCTCTCTATTGGTATGGGTTATCTTTTTTGCTTATATCATTCTCTTCTACCCCCAGCAACAGCAGCAGAATCGTATCAATCTCATCAAAAGTGATCTTCAAAATACCGGAGACCTGATAGCTTTTGGTGTAGGAACGGGCCTTGAAAACAATAACCGAACAGCCATCAAGGAGGCCATCAAAATTGCCCGTAATGACCCGAACATGGTCATGATAAGGGTGTTTGAATATACCAGTAACTCCATTGACAAGATAGAAGAGTACAAGTCCCGCAAAATGGACATCCCCTACCCTTTTGATACAAAATTTCAATCCCGGCTTCGCCAACAACACAACTATATTATAGGGGAAGGGAAAATTAAACAGGAAACCCATGACCTTAACAATGAAAAAACCCGGATATTGGAAGCAGTTATTCCTGTCACATACAACAATAAAGATTACGGTTATATCCAGCTTGCTTATTCTTTGAAAACAGTCTACGGCCAAATCAACAAACAACGCCAGCAAGCTTATATTATATTCTTTATCATTTTTCTTATAGGTATATTTCTAACCTTGATTTTTAGTCGTAAAATCACCTCCCCTATTGTGAAGCTACGTGATGCTGCCAAAAACGTTGCCAGTGGCAATACTGAGAACACGCATATCAATATTGCCGGGTCTGACGAAGTAAGCGAATTATGCCAGACTTTTAACGAGATGGTGGAAAAGGTTGACCATTCGAAGCAACAATTACAAAATGCTAACACCAAGCTCCAGGCAGTGCTCGAAACAGTTGGCGAAGGAATTTTGACCTTGGATACAGAAGGGAATATTGTCAATGTAAACAAAGAGTGTGAAAATATTTGGGGTTATAAGAAAGATGAGATGTTGGACGAGAACCTTATATCTTTTATACCTAATATAAATCACCAGCTTCACGGAGAGAATATAGAGCACTACAACGAGGTGACAATATCCTACCTGCTCAACGAGCGCCTTGTATTAGAAGGGCAAAAGAAAGACGGCACGCTCTTTCCTGTAGAAGTACTGTTCAATAAAATGACCGTACAGGATGAGAAGTTTTTCTCAGTAGCGGCAAGGGATATTACAGAAACAGTTAAACAGGAAAATGAAAAGAAAGAAGCTGTTGAAGCCTTAAGGGAGCGTGAAGAGCTCTATCGCATTGTGCTGGAAAGCTTATCGGAGGGTCTTTTAATTACTGACACAGATGACAAAGTCATCTATTCCAACTCCCGCATTGAAGAAATAACAGGCTATACCCCGAATGAAGTCATCGGTGATTACGCCTATAAGTATATTGCTCCTAAACAGTATTGGGATCGCTTTAGCAGCAGGATGGAAGACCGCATGCAGGGGAAAACCGAAGTTTACGAAGAGCAACCTATACGCAAAGATGGTAGCCGGTTGTGGATTCAAGTAAGTGCAGCGCCCCTGAAAAACACCAAAGGAGAAATTATTGGTACGGTAGCTGCTATCACAGATGTAACGGAAAAGAAAAAAGCCGATGAAGAAATCGAAAAATATAAAAACCACCTTGAGGAGTTGGTAGATTCCCGCACAAAAGAGTTAAGCAAGACAAATGAACTATTGGAAAACGAGGTGCAGGAGCGCAAAAGTATCCAGGAAAAGCAGCAAATTCTGCTCGAAAAACTTGAAGGCGTCAACCAGGAACTGGAGCGCTCCAATCAAGAGCTCGAACAGTTCGCTTACGTAGCATCCCACGATCTGCGGGAGCCACTGCGTATGATATCGAGTTATATCCAGCTGTTTGAAAATAAGTACAAAGACATGCTGGATAAGAATGGCCTCGATTTCATCCACTACATAGTTGACGGAAGCAAGCGGATGCACGAGCTCATCAATGCATTGCTCGAATACTCAAGAGTTGGCAAGCGTGAAAAAGAGCTCAAAACAGTGGACTGTAACGAGATTCTTGAAACGGTTATAGGCAATCTTGAAATCATTATTGAAGAAAATAACGCCCGTATCGAATACAATAACCTCCCTCAAGTTAAGGGCGATCACATGCAGTTGGTGCGCCTATTCCAGAACCTCATCACAAATGCCATTAAGTTCAAGGACCAAGACCCACCTTTCATTACCATCAATGCGCAAGAACGCTCGAAGGATTGGCTCTTTCGTGTTTCTGATAATGGCATAGGGATCGATGAGGAACATTTTAAAAAGGTCTTTCTCATTTTTCAACGGTTGCACATAAGAAATCAATATGCAGGTACAGGAATAGGACTGGCTGTTTGTAAAAAAATCATCGAGCGGCACGGGGGTACAATATGGGTTGAATCTGAAGAACAGAGCAAAGGATCAACATTCCTCTTCACTATTCCCTTCCATCCGCCACAAGAGCAAGACCCATCATTTCAACAAGTAGGGGCACATTCCAATGAGCTTGGCGAGGAAAATTCAAATGCTTCTACAGCTTGAGTTCACAACAGCTTTGAATACCATTCCGGATTCAATAAAACCTTTTTTCTGCTATGATTTTCTTTTTGAGTACCTGTTCCAATTATTGAAAAATCCCTATTTTTGCACACCATTATCAATATTGAGTCTTTACTAACAGATAAGCTGTATGGCAGAGAAATTAAAAAATTACGAAACGGTATTTATTGCTACCCCGGTGCTTTCTGAAGAGGATTTTAAGCAGACGGTAAAAGGTTATACGGATTTTCTTAAATCCAACAATGCCGAAATTCTTAACGAAGAACGCTGGGGCTTGCGCCAGTTAGCTTATCCTATTGATGATAAGACAACCGGTATTTATTACTTTATCGAATTCAACGCCAAGCCGGAGTTGATCGATCAACTGGAACTCAATTTCAGAAGGGACACAAATATTATTCGATTCCTCACATCAGTTCTTGATAAATACGGGATCGAATACAACGAAAAGAGACGCAAAGGCGAAATTGGTAGGAAGAATACGCAAACCGAAGAAGAACAACAAGAGGAGGCTGAATAATGGCAAACAGTAAGTCCGATATCAAGTTTCTCACAACCCCCAAAATCGGGGAAAGAAAGAAAAAATACTGCCGTTTTAAGCGAGCGGGCATCAAGTACGTGGATTACAAGGACCCTGAGTTCCTTAAGAGATTTCTCAACGAACAAGGGAAGATTCTTCCAAGACGCCTAACAGGCAATTCCCTTAAGTTTCAGCGTAAAGTGGCCAAATCCATTAAGCGTGCTCGTCATTTGGCCCTGTTACCTTATGAAACCGATCTCCTTAAATAAGATAAGTTAGAAAACGATGGACATCATACTTTTAAACGATGTGGGTAATTTGGGAAGCAAGAATGATCTTGTATCCGTAAAGCCGGGATACGCCAACAACTATCTTATCCCCAAGGGATACGCCATTGTTGCCAATAAGGGCAATCTTAAAATGCGCGAGGAAAAGAAGCGGCAAGAAGAACTGCGCAAGCAGAGAGAGATGGAAGAGTTTCAAAAGATTGCCGACTCATTGCGAAACACCGTTATTACGGTTGGTGCCAAAGTTGGCACAACAGGCAAAATCTTCGGAAGTGTTACTACCCATCACCTTGCTGAAGAAATCAAAAAACAAACAGGTCACAAGATCGATCGCAAAAAACTATCCATTAACGAAGAAGTCAAATCGCTCGGTCATTACACAGCGCATCTGGACCTACATGACGATCTCAAAGCGGATGTGCAATTCGAAGTGGTTTCCGAGTAACATTCACTTCTAAAATAAGCTAATTGGAAGCGCATCTTTGTTTACCAAGGTGCGCTTTTTTTCATCCTAACAGGGCAAACTCACTGTCATGAAAGCCCTAACCGCCACGCAGTTGAAAAAGGAATTCCAAGTGCCGAAAAAGTTGCAAATTCGGGGTAGATTCTTATCAGCTTTTTTATGAGATTACTTTTTGGCTCCCTAATCGGTCTAAGTTTATTGTTACTAAGTGCTCAATGCCATGCGCAAAAGATGGCTTCTTCCTTTCGATGCCAATACCACAAAAAGCATTTTAAGACCTCACCCCCTTTAGCCAACCCAAATACCAACCACGGCCGCAGCGACACCTTCAACATCCATAATTACAGCATAACATTTGACAGCATCAAATGGGGCAACCAATCAATTCATGGACATTGCGAAATAGATGTAGGCATAAAAAAAGGCCCTGTTCAAATGTTGCCGCTCGATTTATTAGCACTGACGGTTGACTCCGTTTTTGTCAATGGAACAAATGCATCGTACCAATACAACGACACTCTTTTACGCGTAAACTTTCCGTCACAGATGAATACGGGCGACAGTGCAATAGTGAATGTGCATTACCATGGTTCGCCTGTTAAAGACCCAACCAGCTGGGGCGGCTTTTACTTCCAGGGGCAACATGCTTATAATCTCGGTGTTGGCTTTCAAAGCAAGCCCCATAATTATGGACGGGCTTGGTTCCCCTGCTTTTACAATTTCCACGGTGACGGCACTGTAACCTGGCACTGGCGTCTTTCTCAAACCATTCCTACATATCTTACTTCAATGGCTGTGGCACCCTATGCCACCATTGCATGGCAGTACACCAGTAAAAATGGTCAGCAGATACCTGTCAAGTTGGGTGCATTACCAACTGACACAAGTGATGTCATTTCTTCATTTGTGCACCTGTCGGACGCGTTCGATGCTTTTGAAAAAGGATACGGCCCTTTCCGTTGGGACCGGGCAGGTTTCGTGTTCGTTCCCTTCAACAACGGGGCAATGGAGCATGCTACAAACATTGCCTACCCGAGTGCCGCAGCTAACGGCTCGCTAAGCCAGGAATCCTTAATGGCTCACGAATTTTCCCACAACTGGTGGGGGAACCTTGTTACATGCCAGGATGCAAAAGACATGTGGATCAACGAGGGTTGGGCGTCTTATTCCGAGGCGCTCTTCTTTGAGCACGTTTACGGCCAAAAGCGCTACAAGAATTTTGTCCGCACTAACCACAAAAATGTGCTTCAATACGCCCACATCCGCGATAACAGTTACAGAGCCATTCACGGCATTCCTCACGAGTATACCTATGGGAGCCACGTGTATGACAAAGGAGCGGATGTAGCCCATACAATGCGGGGTTATCTACCCGATTCCGTGTTCTTCAATTGCCTGACATCCTTGATGGCTGATTTTGCTTATTCGAACCTGAGCAGCGAGGAGTTACGTGATTTTATGACAAGTTGTAGCGGTCATGATTTCAGTGATTTTTTCAACAATTGGGTCTTTAGCAAAGGGTTTCCCCACTTCCAAATTGACAACGTGGCGTCAACAAGTACAGCTAATAACAACTACCAGGTTGATATCGAGATTCGCCAACGGTTGAAGCAAGCGCCTGATTACTACAGCGAGGTGCCCCTTTCCATCACCTTTTTCGATGAAAGCCAAAACAGGCATACCGAAACTGTTTACATGGGCGGGCAATGTGGCATCTACACCACAACCCTTCCATTTGACCCCGTCTACACAGCGCTCGATCTTGAGGAAAAGATCAGCGATGCTACTACGGATGTTTTAAAAGAGCTCGATTCCACAGGGACCTACAACTTTGACGCAACATTTGCGGAACTCGAAGTCCAACAAATCAACACACCGGCTAAGATGCGCATCGTGCACAACTGGGTTCGTGCCGGATGATCTGAAGGCCAAAGCTACATTCAAGTATAACGGTCAAACCTCTCAAAATGGTGGCTATCTCGATAAGGACCTCCTGACGAATAGTGAAGACAGTTTAATCATCATGCATCGGCCATCACCACAAGGTACCTGGAACAGGGCTGATTCCTTTGAGGTGAGAAGTGGCTTTAGCTCAAATGATAAAAGGGGCGAAATCGATGTTTTCGATGCCAAAACCGGTGAATACGCTCTGGCTATCTACGATGCCTCCCAACCCGATACATTCAGTACAAGCTCGCCCGATACATGCCGGGAATTGACGACCAGTTCATTGGATGGGCGTAGCCGGGCACCCGGTTTTCAGATTTATCCCAATCCAGCTAATCAACAAGTTACCATAACCTTTGAGCCCCCTCCGGAAAATAGCCAACAAATCGGGGTATTTGACAGAACCGGCAACTTGATAACAACCAAAACAACTGACCCCAATACTACAAACTGCCAACTGAACACTTCCCACTGGGCTAATGGCGTGTATTTCATCAAATTACTCAATGGAGCGCCTACTGATTCCAGGAGACTTGTTGTTCTTGATCATCGATAAATGAATCAGGCAAAGGAGGCGCCTAAGGTTGCCAATACAATAACCACCTTCCTATATTTGCCTTGCTGACAATTATTCTTTCACCAATCATAAAAAGCACGGATTATGAATCGAGTTTCTGTTATTGGAGCAGGTACAATGGGTAACGGCATTGCACAGTTTTTTGCTCAAACCGGCCACCAGGTTTCGCTTGTGGATGTATCACAGGATGCACTGGATAATGCCCTCAAGACTATTGAGAAGAACCTGGACCGGATGATCAAAAAAGAAAAAATTGCGGAAGACGATAAGAGCAAAACCTTGAGCAATATCAGCACTGACACCTCTGTTGAATCAGGTGCTAAAAATGCAGAATTTGTGGTTGAGGCCGCTGTTGAAGACAGCAATTTTAAATTGGATATTTTCCGCGATCTGGATAAAACCTGCGCAGACGAGGTGATCCTGGCTTCCAACACATCTTCTATTTCCATTACACAAATCGGGTCGGTCACAAATCGCCCTGACAAGGTGATTGGCATGCACTTTATGAACCCGGTGCCCGTCATGCAGCTCGTTGAGGTTATTCGTGGCTATGCCACTTCTGATGAGGTAACAAACCAGGTTATGACGCTTGCCAAAGAACTCGGCAAAACCCCGGTTGAGGTGAATGATTATCCCGGTTTTGCTGCCAATCGCATCCTGATGCCCATGATCAATGAAGCCATCGAAAGTCTTTATCATGGAGTTGCCGGTGTTGAGGAAATCGATACAGTGATGAAGCTGGGCATGGCACATCCTATGGGACCATTACAGTTTGCAGACTTTATTGGGGTTGATGTGTGCCTTTCCATCCTGAATGTCATGCAAAATGGGTTGGGCAATCCGAAATATGCACCATGTCCCCTTCTTGTTAATATGGTCACTGCCGGTCATCGCGGTGTAAAAACAGGGCAGGGCTTTTACGACTACTCTGAAGGGACTAAAAACCCTAAAATTGCAAAGCAGTTCCGGTAAGTGCTCTACATAATCATGGATTGAAGGATAGGGAAGACAAGTCAGCTGACATGACTCACAATGGGGTCGATGAAAGAAAATCATGATCATTTTTCCTGGCTTCCTATCCTCTTATCAATTCACAAAAAGAATATGTCAAGGAAAACGAAATGGGGAGTCGGCATTTGAACTTTTTCCTATTTCGCTATTCTCAATATAAAGAGTTCATCGGCAACTCCGGCAAAAACGTTTCCTTATGAGAGAAAGCAACGACCTCAAAAATCATTTGATCGAATTACTCCAAAGCCAAGCCAGGGGTGAAGAAAACCGGTTATCGATTAAGCAGATAAGTACGGCAGCAACCATCTTAGGATTGGATCATCAACTCGAATTTGAAGACAAAGTCGAAAATGCACTTGAAGAGCTTTACCAGGAGGGAAAATTAGGTAAAGAAGTTGATGAAACCCAAGGTTCCACGTATTACGCACCCCAGAGTTAATAAACCGACCCTATTGTCAGGATGCAGATAAAGAAATTGCCTAAAGCAAGGGACTTTACGTTATTGATACAGTTGTTCTTCTTCCACCACTTTCACATTACTGCCGCTCTTGAATTTACGACAACGTCTTGCCCGTCACTCAAGCCAGACTTAATCTCGATATACTCATCGTCCTGAATACCTGTTTCTACTTCATGGATAGCAACTGTATCGGCCTGATGAAGAAATACCACTTCCTGAACTTGTTCAGAAGATCCGGAAGCACTGCCTCCTTGTTCTTGATCACCTGTCACTTGCTCTTTTATGGTGACAGATTGAATAGGGACAGACACAACACCCTCTCGTTTATCGGTTTCAATTTCCACAGATGCTGACATGCCGGGGCGGAAGGGAAATTGCTTCCCTGCCCTGTTCATCAGATCCTTATAGGATGACCGCAGGATGCGAATCTCCACAGTAAAGTTGGTTACCTGATCCGATGTCAGTTGCTCTTCAGCACTGATGTTAGCCGAGTTGGCAATCTGGTTGACGATTCCCTTGAACTCTCTTTCAGGATAGGCATCGACTTCAATATAAGCGGTATCATTCTCACTTACACGCAGAATATCGTTCTCACTCACGTTAACGCGCACCTCCATATTGTTAAACTCCGCAACTCTCAGGATCTCAGTACCAGCCATTTGATCAGTACCCACTACGCGCTCACCCTCTTCTACATTCAAGCGTGAAATGATCCCTTCCATTGGGGATGAAATTGACGTCTTTTCCAAATTCTCGCGAGCTTCATCCAGATTGGCCTGAGCGCTCCTTACACTAAATTTGGCAGCTTGTACCTTTTGTTCAGCAGATTCCTTATTCGCTTTTACAGTCTCGTATTCAGTCTCAGCTTTTTCAAACTCTGCATCCGATATTACACCCTGCTCGTGAAGCTTCTTTTGGCGTTTATAATTTTGCTTAACGTTTTTAAGTCTGGCTTTTACTTCGGTTAAGCGGGACTTGGAGCTTGCAAGCTGAGCACGTGCCTGGTTGAGAGAGGCCTCCGCCCTGTCAACCATCGTATTATACACATCCGGTCGAATGGAGACCAAGTGATCGCCTTTGTTGACGGAATCGCCCTCTTGTACGGTTAATTCAACGATCTCGCCAGATACATCGGGGCTTATCTTGACCTCAACCTCAGGAAAGATTTTGCCACTGGCCGCCACACGTTCAATAATAGTGCGGTTTGTTACCTGTTCTGTTGTGACTTTCACGCCATCCTCACTTCCAATCCACCCACGATTTTTACCAACAACGGCAAGCACAACGAGAACCAGAGCCAATATGCCAAGGCCAATGATGATTTTATTTTTATTCATATAAATGATTTCGGAGGTTTACTCTTATCAACCAATTCAAAAGTGATCAGTCGAGTTTTATGTTTTTGCCCTGATAATAATCCAGAATTTTTAGTTTAAAGATGTAGTCGTATTTTGCCTGGATGAAGTTGGTCTTTGCGTTATTGAGCTGGTTCTTAGCAGAGGTAAACTCGTAGGAACTTATTACACCCTGCTCAAACCGTTTTTCTGCAAATGAGAACGATTTTTCAGATGCTTGAACACTTTGCTTGGCTGATTGCAGTTGTTGAGCAGCAGCTTTTGCCTGGGTATAAGCTTCATAGATATCCTTCTCCAACTGGTTTTTCTTCTGCCGCAGTTGCATCCGGGAATTGGCCAGATCGATTCTGGATTTGCTAACTGCAGTCCGTGTCTGCCATTTATTAAAGATGGGGATATTTAAGGTTAAGCCAACACTTTGCCGGAGATTACGTTCTACCTGGGTTTCCAAAGGTGTTGTTTCACTAACGCGTCTTGCGCTGGGGCGCACTACAGTTTCTCTGCTCTCCCTTACAAAACCAACAGTATCAATACCACCGGTAAACTCAGTGCCTGTAACCTGCTCATTGGCATCGGAATAATTGGTTCTTATATCGTAAAAAGCAGATAACCGGGGATAGAAATTAGCTTTGGCAATAGCAATGCCTTTTTTAGCACTTTGAATTTCATACTCTGCACTTTTGATAGAAGGTTGCTCATTCACCGCTTGATTATAAATGGCATTCGGATCCCTTTTGTCAACGTCTGTCAATTGATAATCCAGGGATTCCGGCACGTTAATACGGAGCGT
>PXTV01000213.1:23185-24423 GCA_003022985.1 Bacteroidetes bacterium SW_11_45_7
AAGGAAAACTTTTGCTCAGCAAGAGCCAACTCCTCTTTGCGGACCAACACCCGCAAAAAAGAAGATACCACGTTTAGCGTAATATTATTTTTCATCTCAGCATAAGAGGATTGATCTGCCTTGAGATCGTATTGGCTCTTCTTAATACTGTTGATTTTTTTGAGCCCATTAAAGAGCGTCCAATCGCTACTAACGGACACATCGCTGGTTTGCACCCTCCGTTCAACAAATTGGTAAGTAGTAGGATCGAGGGAGCGACCAAAGTTGTAATTCAGGCCGGCTTGGGCATTGACGCTCGGTAAAAGATCGAATTTGCTTTGCTTCAAATCCGCTTTTGACATGCGGACGGATAACTTCTGTTGTTTAAGACTGAGGTTGTTATCCACAGCTTTTGCAATGCATTGTTCAAGGGTAAACGTTTGCTGAGACAAGCCAACAACCGGTGCCAATACCAATGCAAAAAGCAAGAATGACCTTGCGGTTTTCATAAGAAAAGGGGTCCCTATTATTTTGAGCTCCATGAGAATAGAAATCAAAGGTAAAAGTTTGCGGTTTAACGAAAAAAATTTGGGGTTGATCATTAACCTGGCCTGAATTAAGGTCATCACAAGGAATACCAATTGCATACCCTCTCAACATTGGTTTAGATTTGCAGTTTAAAGGCTTGGTACTGATCAAGTTCGGTCCATTTGTGATCAATCAGTCTATTCGTTTTCACTTCCTGATCAATGATAAGCAGTTTTGCCACTTCCTATGCTTGACATCGGGAGTGGCTATTTTAATGAGACTGAGTAATTACGCCCATTTAAATAAGATTGCTGTTCGGTTATCATGGCTCAAGATGCCTTTCATTTCAAAGAGTTCGTGGTTGAGCAAGAGGACTGTGCCATGAAAGTTTGCACCGATGCATGCCTATTCGGTGCCATGATCCGTACTTCAGGTCACAAGCGAATATTGGATATTGGCACTGGCACTGGTGTGATAAGTTTGATGGTGGCACAACGGACAGCCACCCCTATAGATGCCGTGGAGGTAAAAGAGGAAGCTGTTGAGCAGTGCCGGGGGAACTTTGCCCAGAGCAACTGGCACGAACGATTAACATCTTATCATGCTGACATCGAATCTTATGCTCATGATGCCATGACTCGCTATGACCTGATCATGAGTAATCCCCCCTTTTTCCAGGGCCAGTTTCATTCACAATACAGGGACAAATCCATAGCTAAACATGATAACCA
>PXTV01000214.1 GCA_003022985.1 Bacteroidetes bacterium SW_11_45_7
CGGATGCCTTCCATACACGCGGGTGCATAAAAATTGCTGTGTCAACACCCACAATGTCTTCATTCAATTGCACCATGGCCTTCCACCAGTAATCCTTGACGTTCCGTTTCAATTGGGCGCCATAAGGGCCGTAATCATAAACAGCGCTAAGCCCCTCGTAAATCTCGCTGGATTGAAATACAAAGCCGTATTCCTTGCAGTGGGAGATAACCTTCTTAAATATGTCTTGTTGCTTTGCCATACGGGCAAATATAAAGGGAATCTGCAACTCTTGACAAATTCCTGTATACGGATAGAAACAACAAGAAACCGGGCCATATTTTCTACCATGAGCAGGTCTTTACACATGAACCACTCCCCCCCACTGCACTCGTCTCAAGATGCTTGCCATTTTGTGGCGATCTTTAGAAGTATCTACCGGATCAGTGGATTCGATATATAGTGTCTTAATATTTCCCTTTACCTTCCAGAAATGATCATAAAATCTTGTACTAAACCGGAGTCATGACCGTTACGTCTCCAAAACAACCAATTTTGTTACATTCGCTCACTCTTTTTGAAGGGTTGTTGAGGATTCCTCGTCTATGTCAGTAAAGGTTGAGCATCTTACCAAGATCTACGGTGAGCAACGTGCCGTTGATGATATCTCATTTGAGCTGAACCCGGGTCATGTGCTCGGCTTTCTGGGGCCCAACGGGGCTGGCAAAACAACAACGATGAAGATCATCAGCTGTTTTATTCCGCCCACAGAAGGAGAAGTCAATGTGTGCGGTTACGACATCCGTCATGATTCGCGGGCCGTTCGGAAAAACATCGGTTATCTGCCTGAACACAACCCGCTCTATCCAGAAATGTATGTAAGGGAATACCTTGAATTTGTTGCCGGCCTTCACAACCGGGCCAACGTTCACAGGCAACGGATTGATGAGATGATCGATCTAACGGGCCTTGGCGCTGAGCAAAACAAAAAAATCGGCCAACTTTCCAAAGGGTATAAACAGCGGTTGGGATTGGCTCAGGCAATGCTCCACGATCCGAAAGTTCTAATTCTGGACGAGCCGGCCTTGACCCGAACCAGCTTACGGAAATCCGCAACCTAATAAGGCGCGTTGGCCGCGAGAAGACGGTTATCTTTTCCACTCACATCATGCAGGAAGTGCAGGCCGTCAGTGACCGTGTCCTCATCATCAACGATGGGAAACTCGTTGCTGACGATACCACAACAGAACTCCAGCAACGCCTGGCAGCTGAATTGTTCATAACCGTTGGTTTTCAAGAAGATATCAACACGAGTCGCCTTAACGGGATAGAAGGTATCCGCAACATCACTTACCTGGGGGATAATACCTGGCAGCTAACGACAGAAGGAAACCGCGACATCAGAGAGGAAATTTACCGGTTTGCAAAAGATAACGATCTAACGCTCCTTACTTTGCACAAAGAGGAACGAAGCCTCGAGGATGTTTTTCATCAATTGACTGTGGAAGATAGTAGTAAGTAACCAAGTATCAGGTAGTAAGTAAGGCAGGGCATTGAATTGCTAAGATGATATACTTAATACTTGATACCCAACACCTGATACCGACTCAATGTACAGTATTTTCAAAAAAGAGGTTAATCTTTTTCTGAGCTCGTTAGTGGGTCAGATTGCACTGATTGTGTTTTTCCTTGCTACGGGCCTGTTCATTTGGGTCTTCCCGGAAACCAATGTGCTCGACTACGGTTTTGCCACCTTGCAGCAATTATTTGTGACAGGGCCGTGGGTTTTCATGTTCCTGATTCCGGCTATCACTATGCGATCGTTTTCAGAGGAGTTAAGCACCGGCACATTTGAATTGCTGGCAACGCGGCCCGTTCGGGACATTGAGATCATTTTTGGCAAATATTTAGCCGCTTTAATGCTCGTCCTTTTTTCGCTCATCCCCACCCTCATTTACTTCTACACAGTTTACCAACTCGGCTCGCCACCGGGAAATATGGATATTGGTGCTACCTGGGGATCGTACATAGGCCTTTTGCTATTAGGTGGTGTATTTGTGGCCATTGGCCTGTTTGCATCGTCCATTTCGAGTAATCAGATTATAGCTTTTGTCTTAGGCGTCTTTTTGTGCTTCTTCCTCTATATGGCATTTGATTATTTGAGCCGTCTTGATCTCTTTATTGCATCAATTGACAATCTCATTGCCTCCCTCGGGATCTATGAACATTACCAATCCATAAGCAGAGGAGTTGTTGATACGCGCGACCTCGTTTATTTCCTCTCCGTGATAGCACTATTTTTACTGTTAACCAAAACATCGCTTGAAAGCCGGAAGTGGTAAAATGAATAAGAAGGGCTCATACCGTTGGCAGTCGATTCTGCAGCTCCTGGTTCTGGCAGTTATCATCGTGGCGAACATTATTTCCGGCTACGTGTACAGCCGCTATGATCTCACTCAGGAAGGGCGTTACTCATTAACGGAGGCATCCAAAGAATTGGCAACAGACCTCGATGATGTGGTTTACATCAAGGTGTATCTTAAAGGCGACTTCCCTTCCGGCTTTCAACGGCTCAAGTCATCGACAGAGGATATGCTGAGGGAATTCAAGGCATACGCAGGGAGCAATATAGAATACGAGTTTTTCAACCCCAATCGGTTTGAAAGCTCAAAAAAGCAGCAGGATTTTTATCAACAGCTATCCAAGAAAGGGCTGGAACCAACCAACCTTAAGTCCATGGAAGGCCAGGGCTACTCCGAAAAGATCATTGTACCCGGTGCGTTGGTTTATTACAACGGCAAGGAAATTCCTGTCGATTTGCTCGAGGGGCAAATTGATCAGGGTCCTCAGCAATCCCTCAATAATTCCATCCAATTGCTGGAATACAAGTTGGCCAATGGCATTCAAAAAGACCAAAACCCTCCGCCAACTTCAGTACCAGGTCAAAAAACTTGAGCTGCCCGATATCATAAGTATTCCCATGAACTATGACCTGGTCATTGTACCCAAGCCAAGACGTGCTCTCAACGAAAAGGATAAATTCAAACTTGACCAATACCTGATGAATGGGGGGCGTCTTTTATGGCTTATCGATAAGGTCAATGCCAACATGGACAGTTTGCGGAATGGGGGCTTTCAATTTACAAGGGCCAACCGCCTCAATTTGCGCGATCAGTTGTTTACATATGGCGCTCGTATTAACGAAGATTTGGTCATGGACCTCCAATGCAACAAAATTCCCCTGGTTACAGGGCAGCGGGGTAATCAACCGCAAACCCAGATGTTTCCGTGGTATTACTTTCCTGTGGTAACCACCCATAACAATCACCCTATCAATCGAAACATATCGCCTGTGTCCTTGAAGTTTGCCAATACCATTGACACAGTAGGTGCACCGGATATCGAAAAAACTGTGCTGCTCAAGAGTTCGCAAAACAGCAAAGCTGTAAAAGCGCCAACCCGTCTGCATTTTTCCATGCTTAAATCAAAGCCTGACCCGCGTCAATTTCCCAATTCCGGCCTACCACTTGGTGTGCTTCTCGAAGGCCGTTTTGAATCCGTTTTTAAGGACCGGCTCACCTACAGCACGCGTCAAATGATCGATACGCTTGAGAATGCTTCTTATCGTGATAGCAGCAAACCAACGAAGCAGATCGTTATTGGCGATGGGGACATCATCCGTAATGAAATGCGTGGACAGAGCGAGCCGTTTCCGCTGGGGTATTATCGCTATACACAGCAAACATTTGGGAATAAAGATTTTCTATTGAACGCTATTGAATACCTGATCCATGGCAGCGGCTTAATTAAAGCTCGGAACAAAAATGTGAAGCTGCGACTATTGGATCGCACACAAGCAGAGAAGGAAAAGCGCAAGTGGCAGATCATGAATCTAAGCATACCCATAGGTTTTGTAATTATCTTCGGGTTCATATATTCCTATATCCGCAAAAGACGCTATACAGTAAGTTAAGATGCCATCAAACCAAAAGAGCGAACGTTTCTACACCTCCAATTTGATGCAAATCAACACTCAGATAAAGTCTAAAGAAAACACTTACCAATGAAAAAGATTGTAATATCGGTTGGCATTCTCTTCCTGCTTGTTATTGTGGCAGTAGCAATGATTTGGCAAGACAAACAAGAAGATAAAACGCAATGGCAGAAAAAATTTGCCTTCAAGGATACGGCTAATATTGAGAAAATCTACATGGTGGGCAAATCGAATCAAGAGGTCGTGCTCAAACGGGAAAATGGCCATTGGTCGGTGAATGAGCAATACAATGCAATGGATGCCAAAATTGATTTACTCCTCAGCACCATTCACGATATGACGATTAAATATCCCGTTTCCAAAAAGAAGCGCGAAAACGTGATTAAAGGCTTATCGACTTCTGCAACAAAGGTGGAAATCTATACAGACGCTAATGGCGACCCAGCACGAACTTTTTATGTAGGTAGTCCCACGCAGGGAAAGAAGGGCACCTACATGGTGCGCAGTCAAGATAGTGAAATAGCCAAGACACCCTATGTAACACATATCCCCGGCTTTATTGGTTATTTAACACCCCGCTTTTTTATAGCGGAGAAGGAATGGCGCGATCTGCGCATGTTTACCTACAATTATAACCAGATCGAATCAATAAAGGTCGATTATCCCCTGAATACTCACCATTCATTTCAAGTAACCAAAAATAAAAATGACGATGTTCAGGTCACCAAACCTCAAGGAGGCCAGAGCAATCAAGATCAACTTATTACCACAGAGGGCAGAAGCCATTGAAACAAAGTACGATAAGCAGGATTCCATTTTGACAACCACGCCTTATGCCGTTATTGAAGTAACACCGTTTAGCGGACAATCACAGGTAATGACCATTTATCGCAAACCTGTCACGCCTACCACCAAACAACAATTTACTCAAGGAGGCGAAAGAAAAAAATACGATACGGACCGCTATTTTGCAACGCTCAAAAGGGATGATGATTTCTATCTTATTCAGCACCACGTATTTGGCAAGGTCTTGCGCAAGTACAACGACTTTTTTGCTGACAAGCAGCCCACCTGATTAATCATTCATAAAAATGAATGACCCTTTTCAGTTTATAACTTACCATAGACAGCACTTATAGACAATATCATCTTTATTTTTTTATAAAGTTTTGATTATCAATACTTTTCAACACATTATTTATCGATACGCCACCCCCGCCACTCCGCCCTTTCCTCCCTTCAGTAGGGACATGTAGCGGATTTTAGCTCAGGCCGGATTTGGTTTTCAGAACGATATTTCTCATCTTTGCCCATTCAATTTGCCCGGTAGGTTGTGTGAAGGGCAATTGATAATTTGTAAATAAAAAAGCAAACAAATGACATTAGAAGACGAAAGAAATTATCAATCTCAAGGGGATGTAGCAGAAAAACCCCCGGAAACGGACGATTATCAAGCGGAATACGTAGAGGGATTTGTCGATAAATGGGATGATCTCATCGATTGGGACGCCCGCGGCAAAGGGGAAGGCGATTTCTTCATCAAAGAACTCAAGGAACGCGGGAAAAACCGCATCCTGGATGTAGCCACAGGAACCGGCTACCATTCCGTCAAGCTGCAACAAAACGGCTTTGAGGTTGACAGTGCCGATGGCAGCCCCAACATGCTTGCCAAGGCATTTAACAATGCCAAAAGTCAAGGCCTCATTCTTCGTACCATTCATGCTGATTGGCGCTGGCTCAACCGCGATGTGCACAATAAGTATGACGCTATCATTTGCCTGGGCAACTCATTTACTCACCTTTTCTCGGAAAACGACAGGCGCAAAGCATTAGCGGAGTTCTACTCGGCCCTGCGCCACGATGGCATCCTCATCCTTGACCAGCGCAATTACGATGTCATTTTGGATCAGGGTTTTAAAACCAAACATACATTTTACTATGCAGGGGAAAATGTAAAAGCGGAACCCGATATCATTAAGGATAACCTGGTACGCTTTTCATATGAATTTCCCGATGGTGAAAAATATCACCTGAAGTTTTTCCCGCTCAGAAAGGAATATACCACAAAGCTCATGAAGGAAGTAGGGTTCCAGCAAGTGACAACTTATGGTGATTTCAAGGAAACCTACGGGCAAGATGATCCGGATTATTACATCCATATTGCCGAAAAGGCATATATACCAGAAGATGACTAAAACGCGGTTTCTTAATTAACAAAACAAAGGAGGTTACCATGGATAACGAAGATCTCGTTAAAACAACCGAAAGCTATTACGACTCCGAAGATGCTGACAATTTTTACTTTACTATTTGGGGTGGTGAAGATATCCACGTAGGGCTCTACGAAGAAGGCGACACAATCTACGAAGCCAGCATTAAGACGGTTAAGCGCATGGCCGATAAGCTCAATATCGATCAATATACCAAGATCATCGATATCGGAGCAGGGTATGGTGGCTCAGCTCGCTACTTAGCTAACCGCTGCGGCTGTCATGTTGAGTGCATCAACATCAGCGAAAAGGAGAACGAGCGCAACCGGCAGAAGAACAAGGAGCAGGGTCTCGATCACCTCATTAATGTGCAACACGGCAATTTTGAGGACATCCCCTTCGATGACAACACCTTTGATGTGGTTTGGTGCCAGGATTCCATCCTGCATAGCGGCCGTAAGAAGAAGGTTTTTGAAGAAAGCTATCGGATCTTGAAACAAGGGGGCGATTTCATTTTCTCCGACCCCATGCAAAAGCACGATGCGCCCCGGGATGTTCTTCAGCCCGTACTCAACCGCATCCATCTCGATCACATGGGTTCGGTGACCATGTACAGGGAGTTTGCTGAGGAACTTGGCCTGGAAGAAGTGGAGATCGAGGAAATTCCGCATCAACTTCCCAATCACTATGGCCGCGTGCTCGAAGAGGTCAAGAAAAACGAGGACCAACTTCAGGGCAAGGTGAGCAACGAGTACATTGAGAAGATGAAACAAGGCCTTGAACACTGGGTTGACAAAGGCAACAGGGGCTACCTCAACTGGGGTATAGTCCACTTCAGGAAGAAGTAATCATTTCTTTGATTTGTTTTTCGGAGCATCATCATGTGTTTGCACATGGTGGTGCTTTTTTTATATTCAACGTTTGAATGAAAGAAAGCACTCAGGGAATTGAGCGCCCCGTGGATGTTGCGTTGTATTACTCTTAACTTTTAGGGATAAAAAAACCTTACCATCGGAGGGTAACCTTTTAGGTAAAAATGGATAAAGACATGAGAAGTGAACAAACCTATACAGAAAGCGAGCTAATTGAGGGGATTCGAACCGATTCCGAAAATGTGTATCGCTATTTGTACCGGACGTTGTCTCCTTTAATTTACAAGGATATTGTCAATCATTCCGGTTCACAGCACGAGGCGGAAGATCATTTTCACGATGTGATGCTTGTCGTTTCGCAAAATGTAAAGCGAGGGAAGTACGAGCAGGGCAATATCATCGGCTATTGCAGGATGGTGGCCAGAAATCTCTGGCACAAGAAATTAAGGAAGAAAAATGTGGAAGTTCGTTCAAACGAATTTGACAACATCGATCCTGCCGATGAAGCGAATTACGAGAAATACAAGGCATTGGTGAAATACGATCGGGACATCCAGTTAATCCAAAACAAGCTCAAGGCCATGGGTGACACGTGCAGGCAGATTTTAATGGACTTTTATTACACCAAAATCGGTCTTCAGGAGATTGCCGACAAATTCGCATGGAGCTATCAATACTGTAAAAAGAAAGTGTATCAGTGTCGGCAAAACCTCAGAGAAAGTATCGAGCAGGATCCATCGTTTGAGGGTTACATAAGATAATTGGTTTGATAATGAGCGATACAGGTAATCAGGAAAATAAGCGCTACCAAGAGGTTGACAAATACCTCCGCAGCCAAATGAATGCTGACGAGCAGGCAGCATTTGAAGCAGAAATGGAGCAAGATCCTTCTTTACAGGAAGAAGTGGAACAGGGACGCATCTTTCTATGGGCCATGGAATCGCTGGATGAGGATGAGCTCAGGAAAGACCTCATGAGGACGAATCATGTAATTCATAAAGTAAGGCAAACGAGTGATGTTCAATATGAGTCAACCCACAGGGACAATCAGCATATAGAAAAAGGCACAGCTAAGGTGAGGTCTCTGACAAATCTTTATAAAAATGTAGCGGCTGCCGCTGCCATTCTCATTGTGTTCATTATCCCTGTTTATTTTCTTTTCCTGCAAAATCCGGGGCCAGAAGAACTGGTTGATCGATATTACAAAACGTATCCCAACACTTTGACAGAAATCAAAAGATCGGAATCAGAGGCTGACGGACAACTTCAGTCCATTATGGCACTCTATGAAAGTGGTGATTATACAAAGGCAATAGCGCAATCGAACAAGTTATTGCAAGACGAACCGGAAAATAATGGACTACGGTTTTACCGGGGCATTATGTACATAGAGGAGGATGCATATAAGAAGGCCATCAAGGATCTGGAAAGGGTGAAGGCACAAGAAGAGTCTTATCACACACAGGCGGAGTGGTATCTGGCTTTATCCCATTTGGCGCTTCAGCAAACGGAGCAAGCCAAACCCTTGCTCGAAAAATTGGCCCAAACACCTTCGGACTACCAACAAAAAGCCGATCAGTTACTAGCCCGGCTGGAAGATTGAAGAGGTTAGGGTCACTTATGACAAATCAAGGTATAGTTAAATAGAAGTCATTTATCAGGAAAAACGTCAGGTTATGGTTACCCAAAAGCGTATAGGAATAGCAGCATTGTTAATCATCACCGGATTTGTATTGGTTTATGTGTTTATATTAAGACAATCCGATGGCACATCCATGTTTGCGGAACATTATGAGCCCTATCCCGATATGATCAACTTAAAAGACCGGGCAGAGCAAGATTCCGGTACAGTTGAGGCTATTATGGCCAAATATAAAAGTGGTTATTATGAAGACGCCCTTTCCTCGATGAATAACTATTTGGCTCGCCATCCCGCCAATCAAAAAATACGGTTTTACAGAGGCGTGGTGAATCTGGAGCTCGATCAAGACAAAGATGCGATTGACGATTTCGAAAAGGTTGTCTTAGGGGATGATCAACTTGATGTGCAAGCTACCTGGTATTTAGCACTTGCTTATCTGAGATTGGAACAAACTGACAGAGCAGGGATATATTTGGCGGAATTAATACAGAATAACACCAGGTACGATCGCAGCGCCCAAAATATGATTGACCGTCTAAATCTTGATGTGGAGCAAATTAACGATGCATTTTATTACAAGATCACGGAGGATAACAAATATCATTTGCAACAAACTACAAATGGTAAGGAAGGACCGCAAACAATAGATGAAAGGACTTTATATTTGGAGTGCAGTTATTTGGATAAACTGCCTCAAAACATATCCTACCGGCAGTTTAAACCATTAAGACTTGCTCAACAAGACGTGTTGCTTAAATATGGGCAAAAAGAAATATGGAGCGAACAGGCGGACAATCCTGATCAAGAAACGAAAAACAGGATCGAGGAAAAAGCCGGAGCACTGATAGCCAAATTAACGAATGTAAAAGAAAGCAAAACCACCGCACAAACAGGCGATAAAGCTGTATTACCGCCAACTTTCCAAAATGAACAAGAAACCGGGAATTTGGTGGAATTGGCCAACAGTATTCAACTGATCAATATGAAAATCGAGCGCCAAAAGGACAAGGTGGAAGCGAAAAAGAAACGATACAAAAAAACGGCCCATGCTTATCAAAGCGGCTTACAAAAAGTAGGTGAAGGGTTGCAGATGCTGGGCAAGGATGAAAAAGCAAAAACAATCATGAACCATGCTCCGGCATTTACGGATGATTTAGAAACATATTTCCGGCAAACCAAGAAAGCGCATTTAGGCAACGATACCGTGCCCGAATGGTTTGTGGAGGAAGTGAAGCAAGGATTGAGCACGCTACACATGAATCAAAAACCCGAGGGGATGCCGGAAGAGGTGTTCCTTGCCAGGAAAAAACTCCACAAAGTGATTCGTACTGTTCTTGAGGGCAGCCAGAAACGATTGATGGCCGACAAGGGCGTGCGCGATGAAGATGCGGGGCAGCATATTGAAGTTGCGGAATACGAAATCCTCGTGGAGCAATTAGCTGATCTGGCCAATAGCAAAGTTGAGCTTCGGCAGCTAAAAGAACAAAAACGCCAAACTGTCGCCAATCTCGTAAAATTTGACAAGTTTACATCAGCTCGTCAGGGAGCCAAACCAAAGCATGAACAGCTTACGAGTAAGTAAATTTACCTTCTGCGAGCGGCCCATTTAGATCAGTACGTTTTCTTGTACATATGAATGTGCATTTCACTACGATGGAAGCCGATGGCAACGTGTAAGCTGATCGATGAGTGATGATAAGATAAACCCGTTTTTAAATTGATCTGAAATTTCTTATTATGCAGCACTTCATTGTGTTATTGTTGAAACGTGACGTCAGCTCTTACTAATACCTGTTCCATTGGATGTAACAAGCTATAAACCCATCCACTTATAAAAAGCTTTTAGCATGGAAAACCACAAAAGGAAGACATTTTCCCCTCTTATAAGAGTGAGTTCTCGCTCTACACTTATTTGTTCTCATATGGTTAATGGTTTAGGCAAAACTGTATTGTTCGGTTTGCTGCTATTGGCTTGTGCCTTTCCCGCATGCGCATCAAAAACGGACAGTACACACACTGCAAAATGGGATTCAATAAACCAAAAAATGCTCCAATTCTATTATGAAGGAAAATACATGAAAGCTATTCAAAGGGGCCAACAAGCTGAAAAAATGGCCAAAGCTCAATTCGGCAAAAAAACGAATACGTATGCTGAAGCTTTGAATAATTTAGGTGTCTTATATAATAAGATAGGAAATTATCAAAAAGCCGAAAGCTATTATCAGCAAGCAAAAGATCTAAGAGAACAGATCTTAGATGCTCATCATCCGGATTACGCTACAACACTTTCGAACTTAGGCACTGTTTTAGAACAAAAAGGCGAATATGAGAAAGCAGTTGATTATTTGCACAAGGCCCGGAAGATACGTAAAAAGGTTTTAGGGAAAGATCACCCGGATTATGCAAAGACAATCAATAATCTCGGAGCTCTCTATCGTACCATGGGTCTTCATGAAAAATCAGAAGCATTCATGCGCCAGGCCAAAAATATCAAGAAAGCCATCTACAATGAAAATAATGCCAATTATGCACTATCCCTCAACAACCTCGCTACTCACTATCAGGATATGGAGAATTACAACCGCGCAGAAACATTGTACAAGAAAGCAAGAGCTATTTATGGGAAAACGCTTGGCAAGAATCATGCACGTTACGCATTGGCTGTTAGTAGCTTAGGTGCATTATACCGCAAAACAGGGCGCTATGAAAAATCTGATACACTGCTTCGGCTTGCCTTGAGGATTCGCGCAGAAAGTTTAGGTAAGCAAAGTCCCTTATACGCTCATTCTCTCAATAATCTGGCTATTCTGTATGAAGAGACCGGCCGTTACAATAAAGCGGACTCACTATACCATGAAGCGTTAACGATCCGCGAAAAAGCTCTTGGCAAAGAACACCCGAATTTTACAACAAACCTGCTTAATCTTGCCGGTCTCTATTATCAAACCCGTTCACATGGGAAAGCCCTGGATTATTATCAACGCAGCCGTACCAAAACTCACCAGCAGATAGAGAAAATGGTCAGCTTCCTTAGCGAAAAAGGCAAGTCTGACTATGTGACAAAAGTTAAGGATCGCTTTGAGCAGTTTGCCTCTTTTGCTGCGGAAGTCCATGACGCCCTTCCTGTTACGAAAGAGATGGTCTATAATGACCAATTACTCCTGAAAGTACTCGTGCTATCCCATACGCGCGATATGCGCCAGGCCATCCGACAAAAGGCGGATTCGGCTCTCATGGGTACGTACGATAAATGGCTCGATCTCCGCAAGTTCCTTGCCCAGCAGTATTCACAGCCCAGGGAAAAGCGTACGCCCAACCTCGACAGTCTGGAAACGGCCGCCAACCGGCTTGAGCAGAAACTTGTGAAAGCCTCCGTTAAATTCCAAAAGGAACGGCAGAAAACCAGGATCACCTGGCAGCAAGTGCAGGATACCCTGCGCAAAGACGAGGCCGCCCTGGAGTTCATTACCTACCGCCCCTGGGATGGCACATTCAGCGACACCACCCGCTATGCTGCGCTTTTGGTCACGCCCGAAGCGGAGCATCCGCATTTTATTCCCCTGTGTGATGAACACAAAATCGAGCCAGCGCTCGAAAAAGACAAGGACACCCGCGAGCCCCTCTTCATCAACGACCTATACAGCTACCGGGGCGGAGGCGGTACGCTGTACAGGAACCTATGGGCCAACATCGAGGAGAAACTTTCCGACCCCCGCACCATCTACTACAGCCCGGCCGGCCGGTTGCATCAGCTCAGTTTGCAGGCTTTTCCTCATCCGGAAAAGCAATATCTCAGCAACAAGTACAACTTCTT